>JBCBZE010000055.1:0-13535 GCA_039815505.1 Bacteroidota bacterium
AATAATCTCATGGTTTCTTGTTCGTATTTACCTTTCAACAAAAGTTGATATACTGATGTATTTAACTGGATGCGCAATTATAAATACAGAGACCTGCAAACGTAGCACATGAAGCAAAGGCACCTGGGTCACGTACGTTCAGAAATTCACAATCCGAATCGTTGGAACAAGGTACTTGGGGACAACCAAAACCTCCACCGTAAATAGACTTTTGCTTTTTCGTAGTAAGGATCTTGATCCCCTTTAATTTCGCTAAATTTTTCATGATGTTATTTTTTTAGATATATATTCCCGAACGTTTAAGGACACTCGGTGTTTATGTCCATCTCTCGCGAAAAGATATTTTTAATTTCCTAGTTCCAATTGATTTTTTACCAGTTTATAGTAGTTTCCTTTTTGTTTAGTAAGTTCATCGTGATTTCCTATTTCAATGACCTTCCCTTTTTCCAGTACCACTATTTGGTGTGCATTTTTTACGGTACTTAATCTATGTGCAATGATCACAACAGTTTTGTTGGTAAAAAACGCATCTAGGTTGCTCATAATTACTTTCTCGTTGTTGGCATCCAAAGCTGAAGTTGCTTCATCAAAAAATAAAATTTTCGGATTTTTATAGACCGATCGGGCTATTAACAATCGTTGTTTTTGACCTGTACTTAAGCCAGTACCTTCCAAACCAATTTTTGTATTGAGCCCTAGTGGTAATTCATCTATGTAGGATGTTATATTGGCAACTTTAAGGGCATGGGCCAGTTTTTCCTCGTCAATATAATCGGACCCCACGGCAATGTTACGTGCAATGGTATCATTAAAAAGATACCCTTCTTGCATGACAACACCGCAATGGGAACGCCATGTTTTTTGCGAAATATTTTTGAGATTATGGTTGCCATAGTTTATTTCTCCATTGTCCAGCTCATAAAACCTCAACATAAGCTTCATAAGGGTAGTTTTTCCACTTCCACTGATACCTACTATTGCGGTAACCTTGTTGGCAGGAATGGATAAATTTAATTTACTGATTACCGGTTCTAAACCACCCGTGTACCTGAAGGAAATATTGGTAAGTTTTAAATTCCCATTTTCGGGAATGTTGATTATTTTTTTATCGTTTATGCCTTCTTCATCCTCCTTATTATGTATTTCCCCTAACCGGTCCAGAGATATTTTTGCATCCTGGGCATCCCTTAGAAAGTTAATGAGCTGAACTACGGGGGCATTGAGCTGACCTACAATATAGGTTATGGCTACCATCATTCCCAAAGTAATTTCACCATCTATGACCAATTTGGCGGAGAACACCGTGATCAGAATATTTTTTAACTCGTTTATGAATGATGAGCCAACGGACTGTGTCTGTTCCAAGGCCAAACTCTTCATATCTACCTTGAACAATCTTGCCTGGACAAATTCCCAGCCCCATCGCATTCTTCTTTCGGCATTGTGCAATTTAATTTCTTGCATGCCATTGATCAGTTCAATGACTTTGCTTTGTTCTTGGCTCACCTCTGAAAAACGCTTGTAGTCAAGTGTTTTTCTGCGCTTGAAAAAGAAAAGTATCCAAGCAAAATAAAAAATACTCCCTATCAAAAAAATCCCAAAAATCAGTAAGCTATAATAGGCCAGGACAATTCCAAAAATGACCAGATTGACCATGGAAAATAGGACGTTCAATGAGGATGTGGTAAGTATTTTTTCTATGCGCTTATGATCATTGATACGTTGCAAAAGGTCACCTGTCATTTTGGAGTCAAAAAATGAAATAGGAAGATTCATAAGTTTGATAAAAAAGTCGGATACCAATGAGATATTTATACGGGTGCTTAAATGCAATAGTATCCAACCCCGGATAACTTCCAAAACCGTTCGTCCCAGAAATAGGAACAATTGGGCAAATAGGATTAAATAGATAAAATGAATGTCCTGATTTTGGATGCCAACATCAACGATACTTTGGGTCAAAAACGGAACGATCAGTTGTAGCAAACTTCCCGCCAATAAACCAATGACCAATTGCACAATAAATCGCTTGTATTTAAGGAGATATTTAGAGATAAACTTAAAGTCGAACCGCTGTTCTTCCCCGCTGGCAAGCTCATCGGTATAGAATAGGGGGGTAGGCTCTATTAAAAGTACAATTCCTTCCTCTGTTTTTTCAGTGGCATTGTTTCCTATCCAAGATCGTATAAACTCGGTTCGATCGAATTTTACCAGGCCATGGGCAGGGTCGGATACGTATAAGACATCTTTTTTAATTTTATAGAGCACCACAAAATGGCTTTTGTTCCAATGCACAATGCATGGTAGCGGAACTTCCATTAGTTTTTCCAAACTTATTTTTACACCTATGGTATGGAACCCTATTTTTTCGGCGGCCTCACTTAAACCGAGCATACTACTTCCTTCACGTGTGGTTTCGGATAAGTTCCTTAAATTTTGGATATTTATGATTTTGCCGTAGTATTTGGCGATTATTTTAATACAAGTAGGACCACAATCTTTTTGATCTGCCTGTTTATAGAATGGAAATTTTCTCATTAAATCTGAAGTTAGTTGTTGTCCTAAAAATCAGGGCCATAACTTTTACCGGTTTAAATTAGTTGTATATCACCAAGGATATTTTTCTAATTTACTTCGAGGTTTTATATGCATCAATTTTAATTAGTATTAAGTAAAAAAAGCGGTTCGCAATGCGAACCGCTTTTATATAATTATAGAATACATTGGCCATTTACACAGCCTCCATATATTCCAAACCCGCATGCATACCACGCTGCACTGCAACAATCAGCTGCGGCAAAAACCTCCCAGCATTCTTGGCCCCCACCTCTGGTAGGTCCGTTACCGGCAATTGATTTTTGTTCTGATCGTGTAAGGGCCTTGACCCCTTTTAAACTTGCTAATCTTTTCATAAGGATTAAATTAAGAATTATATCAGCCCTGAACATTTAGGGACACTCAAGGTTTGTGTCCATCTTTCGCGATAAGATATTGTTCCCTTTGCCACACTTTTCGTAGGGCTTTCGGCTAAAAAAAGTATAAATCATTCATATTCTGTTCTTTGTTTTACGCTACATCCTTGTCATTTTGATCAGCTATATATGATAGAAGCATATGGAAAATTCCAAAAACTCCTTGTTGTTGTAAAAATCCAGATACGGGGTACCCCGCACCTGGATTGAATTGCTTAAATACACTCGGGGTCACTTGAATAGCAGAATGTACATCCACCACTATAACAAGGAATACAACAACTAAGGCTTGGATTGCAACATCCGCGGCCACGACCTCCGTTTATGGATTTTTGTTCATTCCTTGTCAAGGCTTTAACCCCTTTTAAACTTGCTAATTTTTTCATAATGATTAAATTAAGAATTATATTAGCCCTGAACATTTAAGGACACTCAAGGTTTGTGTCCATCTTTCGCGAGAAGATATTGTTCCCTTTGCCGCCCTTTTCCGCTTTTAGCGGAAAAGTTGGGCATCGGTCCATTTCATTCCTAGGCAATCTCTAGATTTTCATTTTGTTCCAATTCCATATGCAATTGATCAATTAAATCGTCTATAAAATAGGATAGGTTTTCCCGATCATATTCCTTGGGAAACGGTCTACCGTTAATGTAAAGTGCAGGCGTGAAGTTGATATTATTTTCAAGACACCATTCCTTTTGTATTTGTAGGGTTTTAGCATAAACATTCGTTGTTACATCGCCCCATTTTTTTAACCACTTTTTTAAGTCCGCTTTGGCTGCGTATGCTTCGTTCAAGGATAGGGAATATCTTTCTTTGGATGTGGTATGATATAATTCCAACAATCTATTGGTTACCCTATAAGCTAAATCACCTTGGTTATCCGTACGAACGCTGAACCTAATGGTGACATTGATTTCCGTTGGATTTTTGGTTACTATTTTTTCAAGGTCCGAATGTGCCGCTTTACAGTAAAAACATGAAGGATTGGTTATAATGAGCAAGCTTAGGGGCGCATTGGTGTTCCCCAAAATAATTTCTTTTCCATGTAATTGTGGTATACTGGTTTCAATAGATTCGGCTTGGGAAAGCATGGCATTGAACAAGTCAAAATTCCTGATAAACTTGTGGTGTGATATTTGGAGTTCTTTCAGCTCTTTTCGTTCTTTTAAAAGCGGTCTTAACAAAAACCAAACGGACGTAATGACTAAAATACTAAGGAAAAGAATGAATAAATTAATTGTATCCAACGCTAAGCCAATTACTGAAAAGCCCACAGCCGACAAGCTGAAGAATTGCAACCAAAGTACACCTACGATTCCCAAACATAATGGGCACCATTTTTTTACGATCCGTGCCTGATAATATAAAGAGTACAAAGTGACGGGGATTCCTAAAATTGCCAATATCGGTATAATTGAACTTTCCAAGGAAAGGGCACTGAACAAAATCCAATAGAGGGATATACCCATAAAATAAACAACACATATATCACTGAGCTTTACATATTTTGACAATGAAGCACCTCCCGAATTTAGAACCGCATCACAGTTAGTGTATTCATTGGAAGTACAAAATTTGTCCACAGCTTTTGAATTATACCCCAGCTCATGCCGTACGATCAATACACTTATGAAGATACCCACCAACGAAAAGGTAAAGTGCAAGCCCGCAAATAATGATGGACTGTAATAAAAAAACAACCCAATGATGAGAACAATAGTGAATGCGTACAAGGGTTTCAAGGAAATAGATCGCAACATCCCTCTTTTATCGGTTTGGATGTCCGCTTTTTCCATGGCAACAACTATCCCGCTCCAAGTATGTAAGAACTCATCAATTGAAATATTCTTCTTCTCCTTGGCATTGAACAACAGTTGTACATGATGTTCATAACGAAAAACGAGTATATACTGCTTAGCGGTGGTAATGGATAGAAAAGTTTCGGGCAACTGAACCAAAGTTTCCCTGTCCTTGGGGACTTCAAGTGCCACATTATCCATATTAAAATGGTTTAAAATCCCCGTAACGGAATGTAAACTAGGATAGGACGGGTGACTTAATAACTGAAACTTTAACTCTTTAAGGTTGATACGATAATTTTGTTTTTCAATGAATTTTTTCAATAGAGCGAACAGAGAATCTTCCATCTAATTTGGGGTTTTAAATGATTATTGGTATTAAAGAATTAGTCTTGTTCTTTGGGAATGGTGCTTAAATATACTCAATTTTTGACAGAAAAAGATGATATAATTTATAAGTAATTTTGATTTTGATAAATTTTTAAGCGTAGCTTAATTTTTTATGAGATGGCCCTATATGAATTATTTTAATAATCATTACCTTCTTTGTAGTTGATAAAAAATACTACATTTAGCTTAGATTAATTCATTTTATGCTTACAAAAGTTTATGGAAGTGCCGTATTTGGTGTGGAGGCTACGACCATTACCGTTGAGGTAAATATAGATAAGGGAATAGGATATCACTTGGTAGGACTTCCCGATAACGCCATTAAGGAAAGTAATTATCGTATTGCAGCTGCGCTACAAAACAATGGATATAAAATACCTGGAAAGAAAATTACCATCAATATGGCACCGGCCGATATGCGAAAGGAAGGATCCGCATATGATCTTACTTTGGGTTTGGGGATATTGACGGCATCGGGGCAGATACAGTCTGAAAATTTGGAGAAGTACATTATTATGGGTGAGCTGTCCCTTGATGGAAGCCTGCAACCCATTAAAGGCGCTTTACCTATTGCGATAAAGGCTATGGAAGAGGGGTTCAAGGGATTTATTTTGCCCGAGGCCAATGCAAAAGAAGCGGCTATTGTCTCCGATTTGGAGGTGTACGGGGTTGAAAGTATAAAAGAAGTAATTAATTTTTTTGATAAGGGGGAAGCTTTGGAGCCAACTGTTATAGATACCCGGGCCGAATTTTACAAAAGTCTGGATTTCCCTGAATTCGATTTTTCCGATGTCAAAGGGCAGGAAAGCATAAAACGCTGTATGGAAATAGCCGCCGCGGGCGGACATAATATTATTTTAATCGGCCCACCGGGTGCCGGGAAAACCATGTTGGCCAAGCGTTTACCTTCCATATTGCCCCCAATGACGCTACATGAGGCCCTGGAAACCACAAAAATTCATAGTGTGGTAGGAAAGATGCAGCATATGGGTTTAATGAGTCAGCGTCCCTTTCGCAGTCCACATCATACCATTTCGGATGTAGCACTGGTGGGCGGTGGTGCTTACCCACAACCGGGAGAAATTTCGTTGTCGCACAATGGGGTATTGTTTCTGGATGAGTTACCAGAGTTTAAGCGGGGTGTTTTGGAAGTGATGCGACAGCCGTTGGAAGACCGGGAAGTTACCATTTCCAGGGCGCGGTTTACGGTAACTTACCCTAGTAGTTTTATGTTGGTAGCCAGTATGAATCCTAGTCCGGGGGGGTATTTTAACGACCCGGATGCCCCGGTCACCTCTTCACCGGCCGAAATGCAACGCTATCTGAGCAAAATATCGGGCCCATTGTTGGACAGGATCGATATTCATATCGAAGTAACCCCTGTTCCATTCGAAAAACTATCGGAAGATAGAAAAGGGGAGAGTAGCGTTGATATACGAAAAAGGGTAACGGCCGCTAGGGAATTGCAGACCCAACGTTTTACCGAAATAGCGAATGTACATTACAATGCCCAAATGAATACCAAGCAAATCAGGGAATTCTGCAAGATGGACAATGCTTCCAAGGATTTGCTAAAGAATGCCATGGAACGCCTAAACCTATCTGCCCGGGCCTATGATCGGATATTAAAGGTGGCCCGGACCATAGCCGACCTGGACGGTTCCCAAGAAGTAATCGGTAACCACATCAGCGAGGCTATCCAATATCGCAGTTTGGATAGAGAGGGTTGGTTGGGATAAATTCATTTGACTATTTAAGTGCGAAACATTAGGATATAAAACGCCCATAAGATGCAAAACAGGCAAAAGGCATATAAAAAATAAGAAAAAGTAGTTTTCTTCTTCATAGGATAGGGTTTTTATACCTAACGGAAAAAAACCGCAAAAAATATGATCCGTCTTCCTATGGACCAAATAGTCGATGTATTGTAGACAAATCGTTCAAGGGTCAATTTCATCCATAAACATCGGTTTTTATCAGCATAGCGCATTAAATGGAAAGCTTAGCAAGATGTTCATAAATATTTTACAAAGTCTAAAACCTAAACTAATCAGTATCATCCAGATTAAAAATTTCGTTCACGGAAATATCAAATACCTTGGATAACTTTAAGGCCAATACCGTAGAAGGCACATAACGGTTCTTCTCAATAGAATTTATAGTTTGTCTAGAAACCCCCAATAGGTTGGCAAGCTGTTCCTGTGTAAGATTTTTAATGGCCCTTTGTACCTTTATGGTATTTTTCATTGATGGGCTTTTTTAGATTTGTTAAAGAACAATAGTTGTATGGTCAGCATACAAAACAATACCTCAAAAACGCTCACCTGAAAACTTGCGTCTCCCGATGTATCAAGGATAATATCCACAAAGTAATTTAAGAAAGGAAGAACAAAGACAGCATATGCCACACCAAAAACAAAGGCCAACCTATAGGATTGGGAACGTAAGCTTACGATGAACTCATCCTCAATGCTTTCCTTGGAAAGTGAAATAATCAGCAAACCTAGAATAAGCATATTGGATAGTACGGGTTTTACCCAATCCGGGACATCAAAAAATGCTTTGGTAATTAGTAACGCAACGCCAAGTAGGGATACGATGTACCCTACACGTTTAAAATACGTTGGCAGCTGAAATCTGCTCCATCGCTCTAGCTTTTTTACATCCGAATTATTAGAAGAATAGTTGTCCATAAGTGAAATAACGTAAAGAATTATTGTCTAAATGTAAAAAATATATTTCTAAATGACAAATAAACTTTACATATTGCTGTTTCATCTAACCTCTTCAAAAAATGAAACCTTGATGTATTGCTTTAAAAAATCAACAGATAACTTTTCCCGGCGTTCTGTAAGGGATGTAACAAATTGTTCGAAGCGCACCATGGATTTTGACCATGGCTTTAAGGAACAAAAATCGATACAATTGGATGCTGTTTTCTATTGCTATTGATTGGTTTTCTCCTCTAATAGCTCGGAGAACGTATCCTTTAAAATGTATATGGCAATTAGAAAAAAGCCAAGTAATAGCAGGGGAGTGGAATAGGACCAATATAGAATCCTACATATGATTCCTGCAACAATGGCAAGAGATCCCAGCACCATGATCCCGTTCCAAAGAATTTGGTCGAGGCTAATTTTTTTATCGTCCTCTCCTTTAGAGAAATATGCGGTGCCTTCAAACACGGTCCAGATTAAAAAGGCAATAAAAGTAATAATTTCAAGAATACCTTCATAGGGCAAGTGTAATATGGAAACCATAACATTTGTGCTCCAGACGAGTATCAAAATTAACTTTACGTAGTCCAAAAAAGTCTTTTTGGTTTTTTTCAAAAATCTAATACTGTACAGTATGGAAATACCAATAAGAGATCCAATGATAATATGATTGGAGTACGATGACCAATTCAAGCTCTTAACAAGTATGCCCATTAACAATACGCCAACTCCAATTCGCAAAGGAATTTTCAAAATCTTCTTATGCTTCATCTGTTCATCATTTAGGTTAAAATCTTGTGTTTAAGACCGCGCCCCTTAAATCACTTTGATATTGGCCTTTAACCCTTCTATTATTCCCAAAACATTACCTACAGTCTCTTTGAGATAATGTTTAATCAATATATGCGGAATGCGTATAGTTGTAAACCCATTTTGAAAGGAATGCATGGCCTCCTCCAAGTCGTTTATGGCTTGATCATGGGTAATCATATGATACTCGGTATCGATTTCGATGTTAAGCTTTACTCTGGAAATCGCTATATCCACGGATTTGTTACCATCCCACCATTCTAGCATGGGGTGGGCTCCTGCCTGTTTAAGTCCATAATATAACTGTATGGCCTCAAGCGGGGTATTTTCTTTTTCCATAAGCTTGTTCATCCTAGACCAGTGTTTCTTGCATAGCTCTACCCCTAGGGTATCCATGGATTTTTTATGATCTATATAACTTAGCTCTTTACTACATTCCAGGCATGTCATTTTAAGTAGGTTAATTTTGATTTGGGATAATTATAACCACAACTTTTTATGAATAGTATATTATCTCGATGTATGGCACCCATCTTTTAGACGAACTGCAAATTTTTAGACGAACTGCATCATTTATGTTAAAAAACCTGTTTTAATTTTAGAACAACCGCCCCTTGTGAATAACAAACCTCCTATATTTACAAAACGAGGCTAGATGTATAAAAACCATGGTTTAAATGTTTAAAAAAGTAGGACCGGGTGTATTGGTAGCGGCCGCTTTCGTTGGCCCTGGTACCGTAACTACCTGCACATTGGCGGGCGTTGACTTTGGCTATGCCCTATTATGGGCCATGTTACTTTCCATATTGGCAACCATTGTACTACAGGAAATGTCCGCAAGGCTTGGAATAATTACGCAAAAGGGTGTATCGGATGTCATAAAACAAGAACTAACGGTAATATGGATCAGGAATACGGTCATCGGGATTATTTTAGGGGCCATTGTAATAGGCAACGCGGCTTACGAGGCTGGCAATATAGGAGGTGCTGCCTTAGGTATGGAGGCTCTTTTTGGCGATACCTACACATCCTACTATCCTTTAATTATTGGCCTATTCGCCTTTCTTCTTCTGTATTTGGGAAATTATAAGGTGTTGGAAAGGATATTGGTAAGTTTGGTGATCCTTATGAGTCTGTCTTTTTTATTGACCGCAATTATTACTAAACCCAATATGGGCGAAGTTCTAAAAGGGATGTTGGTACCTTCCATGCCAGAGGAAGGTATTCTTACGATCATAGCCCTGGTAGGTACCACAATTGTGCCCTACAATTTGTTTCTGCATGCCTCTTTGGTAAGTGAAAAATGGAAATCCAAGGATGACCTTAAGGCCGTAAAGGAAGATACGTTCATCTCCATAAGCTTGGGGGGAATGGTATCTATGGCGATTATTATTGCGGCTTCCTCCATTCCCAATATGGAAATTTCTTCCGCTTTGGATTTGGCAAAGGGCCTTGAACCGTTATATGGAGATAGCGCCAAGTATTTTATGGGAGCAGGCTTGTTTGCCGCCGGTACTACATCTGCCATCACCGCACCTTTGGCTGCAGCTTATGTAGCCAATAGTTGCTTTGGATGGAAAGCGAACTTAAAAGACCTAAAGTTCAGGATAGTTTGGATCATTATTCTAGGTCTAGGGGTTTTCTTTTTATCTTTTGACATAAAACCTATTGAGGTCATTAAATTCGCTCAAGTCGCGAACGGATTGATGTTACCGGCGATCGCTATCTTATTGGTGTGGATAATGAACAAGACTTCGGTACTCGGGAAATATGTAAATACGCCATTTCAAAATGTTCTCGGGCTTGTAATCATAGTTTTAACCATACTTTTAGGAGCAAAAAGCATTTTAAAGGTATTCGGACTTTTTTAAATCAATGGAGACAGTTATAGATCTTAATTGTGATGTTGGAGAAGGTATTGGTAACGAAAAGGACATATTGCCCTTAATATCCTCATGTAATATTGCCTGTGGGGGGCATGCAGGAGATATTATTACCATGCAAAATGTAACAAAATTAGCAAAAGAGCACCATGTTAAAGTGGGGGCGCACCCTTCCTATCCAGATAGGGAAAACTTTGGTAGGGTCTCTATTTATATGCCAAAGGAAAAATTAATAGAAACCCTAAAAGAGCAAATAGATCGATTGATTTCCGTTTTGAGAACGGAAGAGATACCGCTTCATCATATTAAACCCCATGGAGCACTTTATAACGACGTTACCAAAAAGAAAGAACTTGCACTCATCTTTTTGGAAGGGATCGAAACCTATAGGGCAAAAACTTTTCTTTATGTGCCTTATGGATCAATAATCGAAAAGTTGGCCAGAAAAAAAAGGTTTCATATAAAATTGGAAGCTTTTGGCGATAGGGCATATACCGAAAACTTAAGTTTGGTTCCAAGAAGCCGATCAAACGCAATGATCGAAGACCCTAAAGCAGTTTTTGAACATTTGTTGTTCATGATAAAGAAGGGTCGGGTCAAAACAATTACGGGCAATACTGTTAAAATTAAGGCGGACACCTATTGTATTCATGGAGATACGCCACTGGCTTTGGAAATATTAATGTATCTTTCGAAAACCTTACCCAACAAAGCTATCTACATTAAAAAGTGAGTACGTACCCTATAACCGTAAAACCCTTTGGAGCCCATGCCGTCCTTGTGGAATGGCCGCATAAGGTAGAGGAGGCCATATTGGGTGATGTGCTTCAATTTTGTAAATATCTTGAAAAACGGCTCGATAAAAACAACTGGGAATATATACCTGCCTACAACTCCTTAACCTTGATACATAGGAAAGAAATCATTGATTATGTGAAATTAAAAAAGGCACTAAAAGATTGGTACGCGGAAAACGAAAACAGCGAGCCCTCATCAAAATTTTTATGGCGTCTTCCGGTCTGTTATGACCTTGATCTTGCAACGGACTTGGAGGAAGTTGCCCACAAACTGAAAAAAACGGTCTCGGAAGTGATGGCATTGCATACCCAACACATATACACGGTATATGGAATAGGCTTTTTACCGGGGTTCATGTATTTAGGAGGTTTGCCTATGTCATTGGAAGTACCGAGAAAATCCACCCCACGTTTAAAGGTCGACAAAGGCTCGGTAGGCCTTGCGGGCAAACAAACGGGAATATATCCACAAGAATCACCTGGGGGATGGAATATTATTGGAAATTGCCCTATTCCTATTTTTAATATGAATAAAGAAGAACCCTGTTTTGTAAGCGTAGGTGATAAGATTCAGTTTTACCCAATTTCCCGTGCCGCATACGATTTACATAAAATAGAGGGCGAAGTAGGGATATATCAACTGGAAAAGCTTGAGATCGATGCTTAAAGTATTAAAATCAGGTTTTTTTACCACTGTCCAGGATTCGGGAAGGTTTAATCTACGAAACAAGGGCGTTCCCGTTAGCGGGGCTATGGACAGTATCTCAGTTTCAAAAGTTAATATGCTTTTGGAAAATCCACCGGATGCGGCGGTTTTAGAAGTTACAATGACCGGTCCTACATTGGAGTTTGAGGAAGATACCTATATCTGTTTGGGGGGAGCGGATATATCCATCACCTTAAATAATGTACCAATTCATAACTATCAGATATATAAAATTTCCCAAGGGGACATTATTTCCTATGGAAAACTGGAAAAAGGTCTTCGTTGTTATTTGGCCGTGAAGAATGGTTTTAAGACTCCCGTCATATTGGGCAGTAGATCTTTTTATGTGCCCATTACACCCACTAATTGTATAGGGGATAAAAGCCTAATACCATACGAAACCCATACGTTTTTTGAACCCAAAATAGAGGGATTAAAGATAGGTTCCTTACTAGATGAGACCGTCCTTGAGATGCACAAAGGACCTGAACATGATAAACTAACGAATGAACAGATGGAGGCTTTGTTTATGCAAGATTTTACAATCGCGAAAGAGAACAATCGCATGGCATATCAATTAAATGAGTCTATAGAGACACATCGTATTAGCATGCTAACTTCGGCAACCCTTCCAGGAACGGTGCAACTAACACCGGCAGGGAAATTGATTATCCTAATGAAAGACGCCCAAACAACCGGTGGTTATCCAAGAATAGGACAACTGTCCGAAAAATCCATTTCCATTTTGGCCCAAAAGAAATTTGGAGATCGTATTTCCTTTAAATTGGTTTAGTTGAAAAAGCATTAGAAAAGATGCTTTATTTTCTTTGCAATTGCGACGGGTAACTTGTAGGGAGGATAACGCAAAGGGGCGTCCATCCAGTTACCTCTTTTAATAACCGGTTTTTGATGTGTAAAAACATCAAAAGAGCTTTTTCCATGATAAGCGCCTATTCCACTGGCACCCACACCTCCAAAGGGAAGGTTTTTATTAACATAATGGACGGTGGTGTCGTTAATTGCCCCACCTCCAAAACTATATCTGTCGATAATCTTTTTTTGAAAACTTCTTCGTTTAGAAAATACGTAGGTACTTAAGGGTTTTTCATAATTTGTTATATACGTATGTATTTGGGTCTCATCGGTATAGGATATAATAGGTAATATGGGGCCAAAAATCTCTCCCTTCATAAGTTTGCTATCCAAGCTTGGTTCGTTCACCAAAGTGGGGGACAAGTAATTGTCCATATCGTTGGTCTCTCCACCAAAAAGAATATCTTCCCCTTCCAGCATGGTCCTTAAACCGTTGTAATGGGCATTGCTTACCATGCGTGCAAAATCTGTGGACGATTCCATGTTTTCTCCATAGGAAGCCTTTATATACCGTGTTAATGCCGTTACAAACCGCTCTTTTATCGAAGCATCCACCAATACATAATCGGGTGCTATACACGTTTGCC
>JBCBZE010000220.1:0-6035 GCA_039815505.1 Bacteroidota bacterium
TAAGTATTGGCAAGCGGCTTTGGTGGAAGCTATTGGGTCTCTACGTTCGTCCACATAGCTGCTTACATCCAATTTGTACATTTTCCCGGTGCTATACATAAACTGCCATAAGCCGGTAGCGCCAACACGTGACCTTGCTCTTGGGTTAAGAGCTGATTCCACAATAGCCAAATACTTTATTTCCAAAGGAATATCATATCTGTCCAACTCTTGTTCAAATAAGGGGAAATAAAACTGACTTGTAGTAAGCATACGTTCCATTAAGTCCCTCTTTCGGGTTAGGAAGGATTTTATGACACTTTCCAAGGAAGGGTTGTAAGCAATGTTGAAAGGTGTTTTTTCGTTTAATGTTGCCAGTCTTTCTTTTAAGGTTTCGGTATCAATACTACCGGAAAACGAAGAATCTATATTGATCGAAGTAACTTCCGTGTACATTTCATCAAAAAGCGAGTTATTTTCATAGAGCTCTTTCAGCCATAAACTATCATATTTAGCCGCTTCTTGGTGATCTCCAAGATTATATTTGTCTTCCTCTTTTGATAAAAGAATAAGTGCGTTATCCTTCAACTGGGAGGAAGAAGGTTTCAGTTCCATTTGTTTAACCTCCTTGCTTTGATTGGCAGTCGTATCTAAGAGAATATCCTTTGCCTTGATAATTTCAGGGCTTTTTTGAAAGATGGAATCATGTTCTTGGGCCATGGTGGGAATCACAAAAGTGACCCAAACAAGAATGGCAATAAATGAAGTTTTGAACACCATAGTTTTAGGGAATGGCTAACGAAAATCGTTTTTTTTTTCGAAACAATAAAATTTATAACGTTAAAGCAAACTTAAGGACGCATTGGCCCGTTTATCGATAACGCCTTTATTACTCCATTATTGCAGCGATTCCAGGTAGGGTTTTCCCTTCAAGACTCTCTAGCATAGCTCCACCGCCGGTAGAAACATAACTTACCTTATCCTGAAATCCGAACTGCTTTACGGCAGCCACGGAATCGCCGCCACCGACCAACGAAAATGCACCATTACGAGTGGCCTCATCAATATAGTCGCCTACGGCAATAGTCCCCTTGGCAAAGCTTTCCATTTCAAACACGCCTACCGGTCCATTCCACAGTATGGTTTTAGACCGTTGTATCACATCCTTGAAGTGTTTTAAGGTTTCAGGGCCTGCATCCAAGCCTTGCCAACCATCGGGAATTTCATTTACATCAACTACCTGCGTATTGGCATTATTATTAAAATCATCGGCTGCTAACACATCCACTGGAATATGTACCTGTACCTTCTTTTCGGAAGCTTGCTCCAGTATTTCCAGGGCCAAGGACATTTTGTCGTCTTCACAAATGGAGTCTCCCACCTTCCCGCCTTGTGCTTTTATAAAAGTATAGGTCATACCTCCACCTATTATCAAATGGTCTATCTTATCCAGGATATTTTCTATGATGGTAATCTTTGAAGAAACCTTAGCGCCCCCTAAAATGGCGGTTACCGGCTTTTCACCCGAACGCATTACCTTTTCTATGGCTTCTATTTCCTTGGCCAATAAATAACCAAAACACTTGTTTTCCGGAAAAAATTGCGCTACTATGGTTGTAGATGCATGTGCCCTATGTGCTGTGCCAAATGCGTCGTTTACATAAATATCGCCTAGTTTGGATAGCTGTTCCGCAAAGAAAGTGTCCCCATTGGTTTCCTCACTGTGAAAGCGAAGGTTTTCCAAAAGCAGCACTTCCCCATTCTTTAGCTCGGAAGCTTTTTTTTCCACGCTTTCCCCCACACAATCATTTACAAACTTGACTTCAACACCTATAATTTCGGATACCTTGCTAGAAATATGGCTTAAGGACATATCCGGATTGGAGTGTCCTTTGGGCCTTCCAAGGTGACTCATTAAAATTGCGCTTCCCCCATCTTCCAATACTTTAATTATCGTTGGCTTTGCCGCTTGGATACGTGTGGTGTCCGTTATGTTGAACTCAGCATCCAACGGAACGTTAAAATCAACTCGAATCAGCACTTTTTTATCTTGGAAATTAAAATTTTCTACGGTCTTCATGGGTTATAGGAGTTATAAAGAATGGCAAATGTAAAGATTTATGAGGTCCCTAAAAAGAAGGACAGGCTATTATTTAACACTTTTTCGGCAGGTACAATGGAGATATATGAAAAGGTCAAAAAAACTTATCTTTGAAAAATGCGGTTTAAAGATATTTTGGCATTGCCTTACATTAAAAAACATTTGGTTTCCAGTGCCGATACGGGTCGAGTTCCACATGCTCAATTATTCATTGGTCCAGAAGGTTGTGGTACACTTTCCATGGCTTTGGCCTATGCCCAATATATCCTCTGCAAAACCGGAGATGCTAACCATTTAAATGAAGAATGTAACTTAAAATGTGATGCCCTTTCCCATCCGGATATGCATTTTGCATTCCCTGTAGCAAATAGCGGCAAGGTTAAAAGCCATGCAGTAAGTAATCATTATATGGAGGAGTGGCGACAGTTTGTGAAAGAACAACCCTATGGAAATCTTTTTGACTGGTATCGGCTCATCGGGATTGAAAAAAAGCAAGGACAAATAGGGGTGGACGAAGCTCAAGAGGTTGTAAAAAAACTTTCTTTAAAGTCTTATGAGGGAGGCTACAAAGTGATGATCATGTGGATGGCGGATAAAATGAATATCCCCGCTGCCAACAAACTTTTAAAATTGATAGAAGAACCACCAGAGAAAACCATTTTTATTTTGGTTGCCGAAGACGAGGAGCAAATTATACAAACCATTCGCTCTAGATGTCAGGTACTGCGTTTCCCTCCTTTATCCGAAGAGGCAATTACAAAAGGTTTGATGGCCAAAGACCTGCCCAGGGAGGAGGCGTTGCGCTTGGCGCATGAGGCTAACGGCAACTTTAACAAAGCATTGGATTTAATGAACAAGGACTCTGAGGACCTCGTTTTTGAGAAATGGTTTGTACAATGGGTTAGAAGTGCTTTTAAGGCCAAGGGAAATAAAGCGGCCGTTCACGAACTTATTTTATGGAGCGAGGAAGTGGCCAAAACCGGACGGGAAACCCAAAAAAAATTTCTTAAATATTGTTTGGCTGTGATGCGCCAAGCTATGCTCATTAACTACAAAGCGGCCGACCTTGCTTTCATGCAAATTCACATAGAAGGATTTCAATTAAAAAAATTCGCGCCTTTCGTGCATGAAAATAATATTGTCACTATTGTTCAGGAACTGGAAAATGCCATCTATCATATTGAACGCAATGGCAATTCCAAAATTATACTAACCGATCTATCTATAAAATTAACGCGACTGTTACATAAAAAAGCCGCGTAAAAACCGTTGAAATGGACTATTTATTAAGCAATGCGACAGAAATACTTTTACTCCTTTTTTTAATCATCACTTTTATACAAAGTGGAATTGACAAGGTGTTCGATTGGAAAGGGAACCTTTCATGGTTAAAAGGGCATTTTGCGGATACGCCTTTAAAAGATTTAGTCCCCTTCTTATTGGGAACCATACTATTTTTTGAAGTTATCGCCGGTATTCTCTGTGCAATTGGTATTTATCAAATTGTAATTCTTGGAGAAAATACGATAGCATTATACGGGGCTATCACGTCTTGTATTGCGCTTTTAATGCTATTGTTCGGACAACGGATGGCAAAAGACTATGAGGGAGCTAAAACTATTGCGGTATATTTTATTCCTGCCATTTTTCTGGTTTATCTTCTACAAATATAAAAGCCCCAAAACGAATGTTGGGGCTTTATAATTAGCTATCATGAAAGACCAACTATTTCTTATAGTCATCATTTAGTTCCTTTAAGACCATCTCTGTAAGGTCATAGGTTTCTTGACCATAGAGCACGGAACCTCCATCTCCGCCCCCAAGTATATAAGTATAGCCATTTGTTTTACCAAATTCCTGGATATGTTTTTTTACTCTGCTAATCAAGCTGTCCATTTCCGTCTGTCCTTGGGCCTGTATCTGTTGTTCTTCTTGCTGTAATTGTTGCCCGATGAACTGTCCCCTTTGCTGCAGTATTCCATACTCCTCCTGAGCCTTCTTTTGAGACATGCTTTGGGCTTTGGTTTGAAACGCTTGCGCTTCTATCTGAAATGCCTGTGATATACTATCGCGTTTTTTATTCAACCCCTCTAGCTTAACTTTATACTTTTCTTCGATATCTATTTTTTCTTGGTATTTATCCATTAGCTTAATGTTATCCACATAACCAATTTTATCTTGCTTGCATGCAACCAATCCCAGGACCATGAATACCCCAATAATTTTTTTCATTTTGTTTTTTTTAGTTGCGCAAAAATAGGAAAGGTTTATGAAATTTTATATGTATAGTATAAGATTTTGAAGATATGGTCCTAAATCTCCCAGGAAACTGACGGTTGGCTTATCTAGATATACCCTATTGTGCCATAAGGAACGGAAACGGGAAATATATGGCGAATGTTTATCTCTGACTTTGGCACGGCCCTATTTTTCGAATCACCTTAGCGTTAACAATAAGCGTTAATTCTATTGAAGGTATATTTGACGTTCGTTGGCGATGAGCTATTATATTTATGTTTTACCACGCCTGTTATGAATTATCCCTATTGAAATAAATTGCTCATCACCTTTATTGATTTAACCTATTACCTATCAAGATTGGAAATAGAAAAAAACTATGGTTTTAATCTTTATCGATTGTTTTTAACTATTTTATGCCACCTCTTAAATTGGCGTTCACTTAACTATCTTACCAACAAACACCTATAGGAGTTAAGACGTCCAAAAGTTCAGGAAATCGTCTTAAAATAGGTTTCAACTGTTTTTGATAACATAAATCCGTGAAGAATATTCTTGGGTATTCCAAGCTCGGATATTTGATAACAACCCAATAAAAAGAGACTTTACATAATTATAATTTCCTTTCTTATATTTTTCGGATAACATGGATACGTAAAACGCGTCGAAAAGCATGGGTCTTGTTTTCAAAACTTCCATTCTGTGTTGGGCAAATATTTTCTTGATAGCTGTATTGGAAAAGTGCCATAAGTGTCTTGGAACATCGTACGCTGCCCAAAACTTACCATAATATTTTGCATCATACGACCGAAAATTAGGAACCGCTATAATCAACGTTCCATCCTTGACAAGCAGTGATTTGAGTTTTTTTATTTGGGATTCCAAATTTGGTAAATGTTCCAAAACATGCCATAACGTAATTACCTCATACCCTTTCAATGGAAGGGATTCAAAATCCTCATATAGCTCAATTCCTTTTTTTAAGGCCTTTTCCCTAGCAGATAAATTGGGTTCCAAACCAGTAATGGAAAGGCCTTGATGTTTGGCTTGTATTAAAAAATCTCCCGTTCCCGCACCAACATCCAAAATTGATTTTTGCGGTCCCAAATAGGGTTTAATAAGTTTTACCTTTTTGGTTAAATTATATTTTTTTACCGCCTGGTACGCCTTTTCCAAAAAGGTTACGTTCGAATCCGAATGGGAAATGTAATTTTCACTTTGATAATATTCTTCTAAGCGTTCCGGTTGCGGTTGGGTAATGAGCATATCCAAATCAACGTCATGAAGAAGCTGAAATTCCTCACCTGAAACCGAATAATCCTTAGTTTTTAAATACGACCTCATTATAATTGTGGAAAGACAAATATTCCTTTTTTTAGTGCTCGAAGATACTCTAAAACCATGTTTCTTGAAAATGAATTTTCCCCTAGGCAATCTTTTTTGCTATTGATATACGCTTCTATGGTAATATAACCATTTGCCTGTTTTAGCAATGTATTTTCATGTGCAGATACTACAGGTTCCATATCATCCTGATTGCCCAAGGCCGCGTTGAATATGACATCAAAAAACACAAGATAGAAATTCCGGGATTTATCTTGTATTTCTACCTCGTGGAAGGAGAAAAACACTGTTCTTGCTGTATGGTGAAGGGAACGTCCGTATCAACAGGACAATCGTTTAAATTGAACTTGATATTTATATGGTCATAAAAATA
>JBCBZE010000277.1:0-4788 GCA_039815505.1 Bacteroidota bacterium
CTTTAGTAGTGATAAACGTTGGCAAAACTACGAGTATATCATGGCCGACATTTTTGATCACCTGTTGGCTTCGGTACCTTTCTTTGATCTGGAATTGTTTGAATTGCCCTCGGCTTCCAATTTTTCCAAACCAAGTTAGAAATCGACCTGAAAATCCAAACTGGTGATTACCTGTGGTGCTTTTTCCAATGAAGTCTTCAAATCGATATCAAAAAGATGCGCTAGATTATTACCGGCCAAGT
The DNA here is from genome assembly GCA_039815505.1 of Bacteroidota bacterium. Taxonomy (GTDB): domain Bacteria; phylum Bacteroidota; class Bacteroidia; order Flavobacteriales; family Flavobacteriaceae; genus CANLWN01. The sequence continues at coordinate 243 of JBCBZE010000277.1, forward strand.
CCTCTAGCTTATCTTCAGACTTTATCCTGTAATTTCCTTTTGCCCAATTGGTCAAAGGATAAAAAGAAATGCCCTCCTGTCTTTCCATTAATTCGAAACGGCCATTTATCAGATTTTCCCTTTCATCCCATATACCGATGGTTTCCTGGGCCAAAACAGCATCCATGCTTTCTCCAAAATAGATATGCAGGGGATCTGCTGTATGTGCCTTTGGGGCTTCCAAATTCCAATCGGTCATCGTAGGCACTTCATCGTCACGCTCCCTAACCACTAATTTCTTCCGATAGGTTTGCTTTAAAGGGGTGCCATCAGAGGCTTTCCATATATCGGAAATGGTCATGGTATAGGAATGCCCCTGTATAAGGGGAAGACCTTGCTCTTTGTTGGGTATAAGGCCCGTTTTTATTCGCCCAGGGTCTAACCAGAGGGTTAATCGGGTATGATCACGGTTCCACAATTCGTTTTCCAAGTCCAAAAAAAGTTGTACGCCCTTTTCGTCGGTATGATCGGTAACGGAAATAAAATCGAGCGCCCTACCCACTTTTTGCATCGGTCTGGAAAACAGCACATACATTTTTAATAGGTTTTGGGGTACGGTATCCCCACTGGGGTATAGGGCCGTCAATTCCGGAGGGGCCACATCCTGGTTTTTGCCTACCGTGAAAGTATGGATAGGCGAAGTGTTTCTTATAATTTTATACGATTGTCCCGGACTGAGCGGCACCACCGATGTAAACCAATGCTTATTTGCTTTGCTGGTCCAGCTACCCAAAACTGGGGTTTGGGTCTCCCCTACTATATATAGTTGTAGTCCTTGTATCTGTTCGGCCTTTAAGGAAATACCTATAGGCTTCTGGTCTACATAGGTAACGGACACATGGGTTATTCCCTTTTCTTTATGGCATCCTATTAGGGCGCTAAAACAAAAAAAGACCAAGACATACTTGATCTTTTTACATCGTATTCCGGGATAGTCTACATCCATTTGGTAGTTCTACTTCTCAATATTAATTTTCCATCGGAGGTACGTTGTACGTAGACCACCGTATCGGCATCCAAATTGTCCATTTGAAGTACATAAGGAAAAGGTAAATTATCATAGGCCACACCCTCCGTAGCCCCAAATTCCGTTACGGGCGCTGTCATGGTGTCCTTATAACCGGCAATGGTTTCATATTTAATACGCATTACAGGTCTATTACTATTGGACATTAAGAAATATTGTTTTCCTTCCTTTTCATAGGATATCATATCCAAAGGGGAATTTCCCGCACCGAGTTCCGCAACGGTCCTTCCTTTTGTATGTTTGCCATTTTTTAGGGCATCCATAGGAAACAATACCAAAGGCGTACACGTATAACTGGCCATTAAATAGTCCTTACCCTCCAAGTTAATTACATCAAAGGCTTTTATAGGGGCATGCGTTTCATATGCGCCATGGGCGGCATGCCATATTTCCAAAGATGCATAGTCCTGCGAGTCCGTAAAGGGAAAAGGAATACTTCTAAAGGTAGAACCAAATTCTTTATTGGATAGTCCGCTGGCCAATAATTTACCATCGTGATATTTGATATCCGAAATGGCCCACACGCGTAAAGGTCTATCCCTTTTATCCTTGGCATCGGCGCCAACAGGGTTCTCCAAGGCGATTTTGGAATAACCCACATCGGTTAAGGGGATATGCTCCAAGGCTTCCCCGTTCAGTTTTAATAATACGGGGGTACCATCCGTTACCGTAACCGCAAAATACACGTTTTTGGAAATGGGGTTCACCGCCATGTCCTTTATTTGGACATTTTCCACGGTAGTCCCCAAGGATGCCGCGATTTTTTTATCGAATTCCTCGATACGAATCTCCTCTCCGTCCGTTTTTTCCTCCATATCCTTGGTGTCCAGGGCATATATGGCGGCATTTTTGGAATCGCCCACGAAGAGTATCCCTTCCGGGCCAAAGGTGAGCTTGTCCATAGAGGCAATTTCAGGGTCGCCGGTTGTAAATCCTTCTTTAAGGTCTGTTTCCGTGTGTATGGTGGCCGAAATGGCTATCAGGGCGATAGCACATAGACTTAGGCCGAGTAGTACTTTTTTCATTGTTCTCAGTTTTACTAAAAATATTGATTTTTTAAAATTGAGAGGCGACGGTTTTCGCCAATTAACTAAATTTTAACGTGCTGATTAGCGGGCATTTGCGTCGCGTTCCATGACACATAGCAAATTGCCTTCCGTATCCAAAAATTTGATCAACCACCCCACATAGGGCACGGCGGCTTTTTCCATGACGATGGTACCTCCGTGGGCAATAATGTTTTTCCTGGTCTGTTTCAGATTATCCACTTCAATGGTGCATTCCGCCCCAATGACCTTATCCGGTATCGGCGCATATACCCTGCTTTGTAGTGCGCCTAAAAGTTCCCCTCCATCCGCGGAGTTGGTCGTAATCTGTGAAAAATCCCCGGGTCCATAGGATGGAAACTCCCAAGCAAAGATTGCCCCATAGAACGCCTGGGCCCTCTTTAAATTGTCTACGTATAGCGCAACATGCGATGGTTTATTCATCATAGCTGTTTTGATTTTCATTTTTCCCCGAGGAATGGCCGATAAGAAACTGCCAATGTTCGTCTGTTTTTTCCATTAGAATGGTCATTGCTCCATTTATGGCAAGGGTATAGTTGTTCTGAAACGTCATTTCTTGATGGTAGGACACAAAAATCATGGCCAGTGATGCATTCAGTACCGTAATTTTCTTTTCGATCGTATTAAACTCCATTTGTTGTAAAGAGGGATAAAATTCCTGTAATGCCCTACGCGCCGAGGCGCCGTCCGGATAGGCCACTACCCCATTTTCTACCCAATAGAACCGTGCGTCTTGGGAATATAGCTTGGAGATTTCATCCAACTTACCTTGGCGTAAACCCTTTTCAAAATTCTTATACACCGTAGCGACCTCCGTTTCTATGCGGGCAATTTCGGACGGGGGTATGATATTGTTCGTATGGGAGCAAGCCATAAGCAGTATAATCGATAGTACCATTGGTATTGTTCTGGAGACCATATCTATATTTTTATATGTTGAATGATTTCTTTTTGATTCCAATCGGATATGATATCCGTGCGTAGCGAGAAAAAGTTGGTTTCTTGACAAGAAACAATTTTTACCTCCTTTTCATAGGCCTTTATCTTACTGGGGGGTACCCCTATGACATCCACAAATGATTTGGTCATATGTGAAGCGTCCGAAAAGCCATAATCATAGGCGGTTTTTGTCAATTGCTTCCCTTTTAATACATCGTTCAAGGAAGCTATTACCCGCATCCAAAGCATAAAACTTTGAATGGACTGCCCCAGCTGTTTTTTAAACAAATAGCGTATTCGGCTTTCCGATAGGTTCACTACATGGGCCACTTCCTTTACCCTTAAACGCTTAAACGGATGTTGTTTAATAAAGTGCATCGCTTTTTCCACCCGCGCATCCATGGGCAGTGGCTCGGCCAATTCCAAGATATCCCGAAGTAAGATCATACAACCTTGGAACATATGGTCACATTGATTCCGTACCAATAATTTTTTAAAGAAACCTGTACCCAGCTTTCCAATATGTAGGGGGGCCATACCTAGCATATCGTTTTCGGAAAAATATTTTTCCCGCAATAGTTTAGCGTAGCTTCCCTCCTGCTCCAAGTATAAAAATAGCTGAATACTATTATTGCTATCCAATTGGTGCAGGTGCGAAGCCTTGATAATTGCCGCTGAATAGGCCTTCCAATCATTCTGTTCATCCTTTAAAAGGAATTCTTTGTCCAAATCGAAGACCAATTGCAATGTATTATGACGATGCGGGTGGGTATGAAACGAAGTGCCCCAAAAAACACATAGCCCGTTCCACACATATAATGCTGAAGTATGCCCTGAATCACCTTTGCCCATAGTAGCAAAAATAGCGGATATGAAATCAATAAAATTGTATAATCTGACTGTATGTGCTATCTAATTTCCTATTTGGGCCATGCAAATACACAATACACTCCAAAGTAACGACGATTGAGCTTTTATTTTTTCTACCTCGGCACAACTTGTTCCATATTTGTATCATAATTGAAAGTAAAACAGAAAAAAAGCAAGAAATAGCCTAACCAATATAACTATCTGTAAATAAAATAATTATGATGATTTCAGTTCAATTACAACTTAACAAAAACGTTAAAAAATGTTTAAAATAGTACCTTTTTATGCATAGTACTGTAACAATATTCAACTGTCCTCGTCTTATAGATGTAAGCAAATTAAAAACAACATAATTAAGTCACTAATTAATAAAAAACTAGAAAACATGAGAGCAACGATCAGCAAAACACCGACAGAAACAAGAACCTTCGCCGTCTTTACCAGTTTTAAGAACAGCAAGCGCGTTCAATGGGCCTCCTATAGAAACTATAGGTAAGCACCAAAACAAACAAAACAATACTTTAATCAACCACAAAAAACTAGAAAACATGAGAGCAACGATCAGCAAAACACCGACAGAAACAAGAACCTTCGCCGTCTTTAC
>JBCBZE010000366.1:0-3186 GCA_039815505.1 Bacteroidota bacterium
AAAATGTCGTATCTTTGGTCGATTTTCGTTTCCTGTTGGGAATTATTGCCGTTGCACTGGCGACGGAATGGTTTATCAGAAAATATAACGGACTAATCTAAAAACAAAACAAATGGACAAATTACCCAAAATTGCATTGCCTGCAGTATTTATTATTATCCTATTGATTATTTTGATATCCAAGTCGGCCATTACCATTGGTTCTGGAGAAGCCGGCGTATTATATAGGACCTTTGGAGGAGGTGTGGTAACCGATGCCCCTCCTTTAGGGGAAGGTTTTCAGATTGTTGCACCATGGAATAAGGTGTATATCTATGAAGTAAGACAGCAGGAAGTATTTGAAAAAATGCAGGTACTGTCCTCTAACGGGCTCGAGATTAAATTGGATGCTTCCGCCTGGTTCGAACCCAAGTATGAGTCCTTGGGAAAATTACACCAGGAAAAAGGGGAAGCATATGTGCAGCGTGTGTTATTGCCTACCATTCGTTCTGCGGCAAGAAGTGTTGTGGGGCGGTATACACCAGAGCAATTGTATTCCAGTAAAAGGGATGCCATTCAAGCGGAAATTTTTGAAGAGACCAAAAAAATAGTGGACGGTCAGTATATTCAGCTGAACGAAGTCTTGGTTAGGGATGTTACCTTACCACCCACCATAAAAGAGGCCATTGAGCGTAAGTTAAAGCAGGAGCAGGAATCCCTGGAATATGAATTCCGTTTGATTACTGCTGAAAAGGAAGCGGAACGGCAACGGATCGAGGCCCAAGGTAAAGCCGATGCCAATAAAATCTTAAGTGCCTCGTTGACCGATAAAATTTTGCAGGACAAGGGCATAGATGCTACTTTGAAACTTTCACAGTCCCCAAATTCCAAAGTGGTTGTTGTCGGTGGTGGCGATGCAGGACTGCCATTGATTTTAGGTAACAATTAAACAGTTATTTGTTATATAGCGGATTTTTTTCAATTTAATTTTCGTGGATGGGAAATATATTTTAATTTTACCCTGATTATGAGAAACAAGACTACACATCATCATTCTTACGTTCACGCTCAGGCGAGGTAAGCATGCATTGTAGTAGTACAAGATAGTATAAACCCGTTTGAGAAATCAAACGGGTTTTCTTTTTTCGCCCGTGTTGATTTCAAATCTTAAATAGTAGAAAATGACCAAGATTAGAATTGCCATTCAGAAATCAGGAAGACTTAATGAGGACTCCCTGAAAATATTAAAGGACTGCGGAATATCCATAGATAATGGCAAGGACCAGCTTAAAGCACTGGCACGCAACTTTCCCATGGAGGTATTTTATCTTAGAAACGGGGATATCCCCCAATATTTAAGGGATGGTGTAGTGGATATTGCCATCATAGGTGAAAACGTTTTGATAGAAAAAGGCACGGATATCACCGTAGCCGAGAGGTTGGGTTTTTCCAAATGCAAGGTCTCGTTGGCGATTCCCAAGTCCGAAGCGTATAATTCCATAACCGATTTTGAAGGAAAACGAATTGCCACATCCTATCCCAACACGGTCACAAATTATCTGGATAGCAAAGGCGTAAATGCTGAGCTCCATATCATTAATGGATCCGTGGAAATTGCCCCAAATATTGGCCTAGCTGATGCCATATGCGATATTGTATCCAGTGGCAGTACACTGTTCAAGAACAACTTAAAGGAGGTAGAAGTGATGTTGACCAGCGAAGCTGTACTCGCCGTCTCGCCGATGATTTCCGATGATCGCAAAGAGATCTTAAAAAAATTGCAGTTCAGGATAAAGTCTGTTTTGCAGGCAAGGCAATCCAAATACGTGTTGTTGAACGCACCCAATGATCGATTGGACAGCATCATCCAAATTTTACCGGGAATGCGAAGTCCAACCGTACTTCCTTTGGTAGAGGAAGGATGGAGTTCGGTACATACCGTACTCAACAAGGATAAGTTTTGGGAGGTGATAGATGAATTGAAACAGGCTGGTGCCGAGGGCATATTGGTTTGCCCAATCGAAAAAATGGTATTATAAGATGGAGAAAATATATAACCCCGGTAAAGATGAATGGCAGGAGGTTTTAAAGCGCCCTACACAGACCGTGGCCGATATGGAAGCCATTGTGGATAGGGTGTTTACTGCGGTTGAGAATGAAGGTGATATGGCGTTAAGGAAATTTACAAAGCAGTTCGATGGTGCTGTTTTAGAGTCCTTTGAGGTATCCGCGGATGAGATATTGGAGTCCCGGTCCAAAATTTCTTCTGAGTTGCAAGAGGCCATCCAAACGGCGAAGCATAATATTGAGGTGTTTCACAAAGCGCAGCAGACCAAAAAAATAGAAGTAGAAACTACGAACGGTGTACGATGTTGGCAGGAAAAACGTCCCATACAAAAGGTAGGTTTATATATTCCCGGTGGTACGGCACCTTTGTTTTCTACCATATTAATGCTGGGCGTCCCCGCTAAAATAGCCGGTTGCGAGGAGGTGGTGTTATGCTCACCGCCCGATAAGAACGGGAAGATACATCCGGCCATTTTGTATACGGCCCATTTATGCGGAATTACCAAAGTTTTTAAGTTGGGGGGTATACAGGCCATAGCCGCCATGACTTTTGGAACCGATACTATTCCCCAAGTATATAAGATATTTGGCCCTGGTAACCAGTATGTTACCGTAGCCAAACAGATTGCGACCAAACATGGTGTTGCTATCGATATGCCAGCCGGTCCCAGCGAATTATTGGTAATGGCAGATGATTCGGCGAATGCCTCTTTTGTCGCTTCCGATTTATTGAGCCAGGCAGAACATGGTACCGATAGTCAGGTCATATTGGTATCTACTTCAAAAGAGTTGATAGATACTGTTGAAAAAGAAGTGGCCTTACAATTAGAAGAGCTTCCTAGAAAGGAAATTGCAAGAGTTGCCATAGGTAACAGTAAATTAATTTATGTGGATGACGATAAAACAGCAGTAGATTTAATCAATGTATATGGTCCCGAACACTACATTGTTTGCGTGGCCAATGAAGATTTTTATGTAGATCGCGTAATCAATGCAGGATCGGTGTTCATTGGTAATTATACCCCGGAAAGTGCTGGGGACTATGCTTCTGGTACAAACCATACGCTGCCCACAAATGGCTATGCAAAGCAGTATAGCGGTGTTAATTTGGATAGTTTTATGAAGAGTATAACCTTCCAA
>JBCBZE010000378.1:0-3024 GCA_039815505.1 Bacteroidota bacterium
ATATACATTTTCCCTTCTTTTGACGTTACGTTAGAACCCAAATCTAATTATAACCTACTTAACGATGAAAAAGATTTCCCTACTATTGGTAGTATTCACTATTATTTTTATGTCTTGTAGTGATGAAACTACTGTTTTCCAAGACGACCTTCAAGATGATGTAATTGCAGAAACCAGCGAAGCGGTGCTACAGGCTAGTATCAGCTATGACAATTCTGGTGTACTTGATATTTTTGAAGAAGATGCCTTAACGAACAAGTTATCCACAGGTGAAAAGAATGATCTTGCCGGTGACTATCCATTGACTTTGGTTGCGCAGGTAAGTCCACCCACCTATAGAGGAAGGGATGGATTGACCGCTTCACACGTACATGTGGACGGTGATTATGCCTACGTATCCTATAATGAGGTAGAAGATGGTTATTTTGGAGCCATCGATGTTATCAATGTGAGCAATCCCAACAGTCCACGGGTAACTTCCAGATTGATCTATTTAAACGCAGACATCAATGCCGTTAGGTATGATAATGGATATGTTTATGCCGCCGGAGGTGTTGATTCCGAAACTTCGGTAACGGCGACTTCCAATTCCTTTGTGGCCAAGATCTCCGCTTCCAACGGTAGATTGAACGTCAGTGCGGGAATAACATATGGTTTTCAGCAGGGATTCAATGCCAATGACGTTATAGTCGATGGGGGAAGAGTACTATCTACCAGTGGTAAGGATGGTACGTTCACCGTATATGGTAAGGACAATCTAGAGATTCTAAATGAATTCCCGTATGCCGATTTAAGGTCACTTTCGGCTAATGATGGAAATGTTGCATTACTTGATGCGAGTAGCGGTCTTGTAATATTGGACCCCAACTATCAATTGATAAAGGAGATACCTATAGACAGTGATTTTGGCGAAACGACCAAGAAGGCCATTGATTTTTCTGGTGACAAGATCGTTGTTTCCGAAGGAAATAGGGGAGCCGGTGTGTATAGTTTTTCATCCGGTAGCCTATTAGAATATATTCCTATTCTGGTCAACCCCGAAGGAGTTGCCAGTACGGACATAGTTACCAATGGAGTAGCCATAAATGAGGAAGTTATCTTCATGGCCAATGGTGGTGCCGGACTTTGCTTATCGGAAGATAATGGCAATAATGCCGATCTTGTAGGTATTATAGAATTGGAAGGTTCCATTAATTATGTAGCTTCCAAAGGAGATTATTTGTTCGCTGCCTCAGGTAAGGAAGGATTGCAGATCGTTAAATTAAATAGACCTTCGGAGAGTTTGGTAGCACGATGTGCCAGCTTACCGTCTTATAACGGAAGTGCCAATCTCAACGTAGACCAAGGAGATGAACTGGAGTATAGAGGCTCAAAACGTTTCAATAACTTCAATGTCAGCGGAAGCTTACTGTTATGCGGTTCTTGGACGGTAAGAAATGCCGTTACCATTAATACTAGTGGATTGTTCGAGATGAACGGTACATTTGTGGTGGGTAGAAACAACAGAAGAAGAAATGTAACTGTTGATGAAGGAGCTACCTTAAGAATTGAAGGCAATCTTACGATTTACGGGGATTTAGTGTTAAACGATGGAGCTACGATTGAGTTTTTAGGCGAAGATTCCGTTGTGAATATTTTTGGATCCGTAGTCAGAAATGGATCAACCACCGTTAACGGCAATTTCGATGATGTAAGGAGTAAATTCTAAAGCTTACAAACAAGTAAAAAAAAGCCCTGGCCAGTTATGGCCAGGGCTTTTTACTATAAAAATGTATTGTTTTATTGTAACATAGATGCTATTTTTTCTTCCAAGGCGGGACCCCTTAAGTTTTTGGCAACGATTATTCCCTCCTCATCTAAGATAAAGGTGGCCGGAATGGCATCCACACCATACAATTTTGCAATTTCGTCAAAATAATCAACGTTGGATACATGGTTCCATTCCAATCCATCATCAACAATAGCTTTTTTCCAATCTTCCGCTCTCTTATCCAAGGATACGCCTAGAATGTTCAATCCTTTTTCATGATATTTATTATATACCTTGACCACATTCGGGTTTTCTGCTCTACAAGGTTTGCACCAAGCGGCCCAAAAATCAAGGATGGTCACCTTTCCCAAAACGTCATTAAGGGCCATTTCCTCACCAGTGGGCGTAGGAGCTGAAAAATTTGGTGCTTTGGCACCAATGGATGTAGTTTTGCCTTTTGCTAATTTTTCCATAATTACCTTACCGACCTTTGTTTCCTTTATTTCTGGAGTAAGGGCGTCATACATTTTCTGTGCTTCTTCATCGCTCAGGGCTTTTGTGGTCAACACTTTATCTATAATCAATGCCGAAATAAGGGCATTGGGGTTCTCTTTTACATACTCCAATTCAAACTTCTTGGCATCCTCCTGAAGTTCAAAATATTCTTCACGCAAGGCCGCCATAGTAGCTGTGTCCCTAGCGGCGCTAGCGGCACGCATATCATTGTTCATGGACATGGCTTTGAGTGAGAGTTCCCTGGAGGATTTTAGAAAATCCGAAAAAAGATCATTTTGTAGGGTTCCCTTTATTTTTGCAAAATTAAGGCTATCCTTTTGGGCTTTGACTACAATATCCCCATTTTCTATGATTACAGGGATATTCCCCCGGACCTGGTCTATGAAAATATAATGCAGTTCAGGAACGGCACCTTCACCGGTAAAGGAGAAAACTCCATTTTCCACCGTTGTCGTATCCACATCTACAGGCTGATTCTTATCATTGGTTCGCTTTAGGAATATATTTGTTCCGTTTTCCAATTCTCCAGTGATCGTTCCCTCTATTTTGAAACCATCGGGCGTACTGTTACATGCGGCCAATGCGATAAGTAAACAAAGGGCCAATAACGTTCTTTTCATTTTAACTGTTTTTAGTTGGCCAAAGGTACTTATATCAGGGATATAAAAAAAGCCCTTAACAATAAGTTAGGGCCTTCTATATATTATGATTGATTTGCACTAAAACTGGTAACGAATACCTAATGCGATGTCAAAATC
>JBCBZE010000005.1:0-40117 GCA_039815505.1 Bacteroidota bacterium
ATAGATCCAGAACAACTTGACTATATTATTTTTGCCCATAATTTTGGTGATGTTTCCCATGGACAATCACAAAGCGATACCTTACCCAGTTTGGCCACACGGGTAAAACATAACTTAAGAATAAAAAATCCGTCCTGTGTAGCCTATGACCTATTATTTGGTTGCCCCGGTTGGATAGAGGGTGTAATACAAGCCAATGCATTCATCAAAAGTGGTTTAGCAAAAAAATGTTTGGTCATCGGAGCGGAAACGCTTTCCAGAGTAGTGGACAAACACGATCGCGACTCCATGATCTATTCGGACGGTGCCGGTGCCACAATCATCGAGGCATCCGATAATACGGGAGAAATTCTTGCCCATGCAACAGCCACGCATGCCAATGGGGAGGCATATCATCTGTTTTTTGGTGATTCATATAATAAGGAGTGCAAGAGTGATACGCGTTATATAAAAATGTACGGTAGAAAAATATATGAATTTGCCGTGACCCATGTTCCTAAGGCCATGAAGGATTGCTTGGACAGCAGTGGAATAGACATCAAAGATGTAAAAAAAATATTTATCCATCAGGCCAATGAAAAAATGGATGAAGCTATTGTAAACCGTTTTTATAAGTTGTACGACATGGAAACCCCTGAAGGTATCATGCCTATGAACATCCATAAATTGGGTAACAATTCCGTTGCCACCATACCTACGCTTTATGATATGGTAAGGCATGGAAAAATCGAGAATCAAGGCATTCAGAAAGGAGATGTTGTTATATTTGCAAGTGTTGGTGCAGGGATGAACATCAACGCCATGGTTTACAAATACTAACATGTACGAAAATACATTTCCAAACAAACGATTTCAGCATACTTTAACTTTTCTCAAAAAACATATTCCACAGGACAAATCCATCTTGGATTTAGGTATAGAAAATCCATTTTCCGATATAATGAAGGAACATGGATATACAGTGGAAAATACCAAGGGAGAAGATTTGGATATCGACTTTTCCACCATATCCCGATCCGATGTGGAAGTGGTAACAGCCTTTGAGATTTTTGAACACCTCCTGGCCCCGTTTAACGTCCTCCGGGAGATTAACGCGGAAAAGCTGGTTGCCAGTATCCCATTGCGACTATGGTTCTCTCCTGCATATCGAAGTAAAACAGACCCCTGGGATAGACATTACCATGAATTTGAGGATTGGCAATTCAACTGGTTATTGGAAAAGGCCGGATGGGAAATTAAAGATTGCCAAAAATGGACAAATCCCGTAAAGAAAATTGGGATCAGGCCTTTACTTAGAAGTTTTACGCCCAGATATTATATCGTTTATGCAGAGCGAAAAAAATCGCCTTTATAAAAATAGTTATTCGACCCTTGAAATATTATATAATTATACCTGCGCACAACGAGGAGCTATTTTTAGCCAAAACCTTGGATTCGGTGGTAAAGCAACACCATCTTCCCAACAAGGTTATTGTCGTAAACGATAATTCAACGGATGCTACGGAGTCTATCATCGATGATTTTGTAGACAAGTATTCCATATTTCACAAGTTAAGTACCACATCTTCTACACTACATATGCCAGGAAGTAAGGTTGTCAATGCTTTTAACAAGGGGTTGAAACTTTTGGATACGGATTATGACTTTATTGTAAAACTGGATGCCGATATTATTTTACCAAAAAACTATTTTCAAAAAATTACGGAAATTTTTAAAGAGCACCCCAAAGTAGGCATTACCGGAGGATTCGCGTATGAGCAAGAAGAAACTGGAGAATGGAAGTTAAATCATCCTATGGACAAAAATCATGTAAGGGGTGCTTTTAAGGCCTACTCTAAAGCATATTTTATGACTACCGGCGGGTTAAAAAGTGCCATGGGGTGGGATACCTTGGACGAGCTATTGGGCCAGTATCATGGTTTTGAAATTTTTACCGATGAAACTTTAAAGGTTAAACACCTTAGACCCATTGGAAAAGCATATAACAAAAAAGCAAAGTTATTACAGGGCAAAGCTATGTATACAATGCGCTATGGATTCCGGATTACGCTAATAGCATCCGTGAAAATGGCACTAAAACAAGGAAAGCCTAGGGCATTGTTGGATAATTTAAAGGGCTACTTTAAAGCGAAACGGGATAAAGAAGTCTTTTTGGTATCTCCCAAAGAAGGAAGGTTTATCCGTAAGCTTCGATGGATGAATATGAGAAAAAAATTATTCTAAAACTTCGTTGATCGTTTCCCCGGTAGTACCGTTGGGAAATGCAATTCCCAATAAAGAAGCCAATGTAGGGGCTATATCTGGAATTTCGGTTCTATTATAAGTGCTACCTTTTTTTATACCTTTTCCGTAGAATAAAAGGGGCACATGGGTATCATAGATTTGAGGTGACCCATGTGTAGAGCCCATTTTGGGATAACTAATGGTTCCGGGCTTCAACACTATCAAAATATCCCCTGAGCGCCTTTGATTGTATCCATTTTGTAATATATAGGGAATACCTTGGATATACTGGTTGCGCCACATCTGGCTACCGGTATATACCTGTTCCACAAAAGAATAGTTGAGCAATTCTTTTGCTATGTGCTCCTGGACCTGTACAACTTCCAAGTCTAAATTTTCTATAATACGATGATCTAAGAAAAACTGATAATTGGAGAAGTTCTTGACAATATCCGTTGTTCCATAGGTATATTTTAAAAACTCATCAAATTTTGGTTTCATCTGTTCAAGCTCGGCATAATCGCCCGGTATTTTTTTATCTTTTAAATATGCCGGAACATGTATAGCCCCGTGATCTGCCGTCAAGAAAACGGTATATTCGCCATAACCTATTTTCTCGTCCAAGGCAATAAAAAGTCGCTCTAAATCCTTATCCAAACGCAAATAGGCATCTTGAATCTCTTTAGAGTTCACTCCATACTTGTGACCTATATAATCTGTACTTGAAAAACTTATAGTTAAAAAATCGGTTATGGTATCTGCACCAAGATTTTCTTCCTCCAAGGCTTTGATGGCAAAATCAGCTGTGATGCTGTTCCCATATGGTGTATATTTCAAAATTTCAAAATTGCCATTTTGATTTAATAAATTTGGCGTGCTATGGGGAAAAACAGGAGCTGTTTCTTGCTCAAATAAACCTTCATATGCGTTATTGTCCAAACCACTTTCTACATACGTATTTATATCTTTTAGCGTGGTCCAAGGTTTTTTATATTGCTCCACGGCATTGGAATCATTAAAGTCTTTGACCCATTTGGGAAGTTCTTCCATATAATAGGAACTGCTTATCCAATTTCCTTCATCCATACCATGAAACCAATACGCCGCATTGGCTGTATGGCCTCCTGGAAGTACAGCGCCTCGGTCCTTCAGTGCAATAGCTATTACCTTTCCCCTCATCTGCGTATGTAAACGCAGTTGATCGGTTATGGTGGTAACGTTCATGCGATGCGGAGACATCTTTCCACCATCGGATGTTGTTCCCACGGATTCATAGTTAGCATCCCCTGCACAATATACCAACGTGTCCTTCGCCTTATCGTACCATGCGTTTCCAATAATGCCGTGTACGGAAGGTGTGGTTCCCGTATAGATCGATGTATGTCCCGGCCCGGTACTGGTGGGGGCATAGTTAAAGTAATTATTTTTACAATTAAACCCTTTATTCACCAATCTCTTAAAGCCTCCGTCCCCATAATGGTTCCAAAAACGGGTGAGATAGTCATATCGCATTTGATCCACCACGATTCCTATTACCAGTTTAGGCGACGTATACAGGGGGTCTACGCTCTGCTCTTTAGAATTGCTCTTTGACTTTCTTTGAGATAGGGCATCGGTTGATATTACCAAGCAAAAAACAAATGAAAATAGAAGAACCAGATTGTACTTTTTCATAGAAAAATTTTAAAAACCAAAAATAACCAAATAAACATTTTAAAGCTTGATTGAAGATTAAATGATGTTGAATATTGTTATTTTTACGTGAAGAAGTCTATTTTTACTACATGAACTACTTAGCATCTATTGGTAGCTATTTTATAATGATACGCGAGGTTTTTAAAAAGCCTACAAAATGGCCGGTAATGCGGTCTTTGATTCTAAAAGAAATAGATGAGCTCATATTTGGTTCAATGGGTATTATTATTTTTATCTCCTTCTTCATTGGAGCGGTGGTTACCATACAGACCGCATTGAACCTAAATAGTCCGTTGATCCCTAAAAGTTTGATAGGTTTTGCGACCAGGCAATCCGTTATCCTGGAATTTGCCCCTACCTTTACTTCCATTATCATGGCCGGAAAAGTAGGTTCCTATATCACTTCCAGTATAGGTACCATGCGTGTAACGGAGCAGATAGATGCCTTGGAGGTTATGGGTGTAAATTCCCTTAACTACTTGGTATTCCCAAAAATCATTGCTATGTTCATTTACCCTTTTGCCATCGCGATTGCCATGTATGTAGGTATTTTTGGGGGTTGGTTCGCAGGTGTTTTCGGAGGGTTTAGTTCCAGCGCAGATTTTGTAAAGGGTGTACAATTGGATTTTATTCCTTTTCATGTTACCTATTCCTTCATTAAATCAGTTGTTTTTGCTTTTGTAATAGCGACAGTTCCTTCTTTTCACGGTTATTATATGAAAGGCGGGGCCCTAGAAGTTGGAAAGGCGAGCACAACCGCATTTGTTTGGACCAGCGTGGTGATCATTATTTTAAACTATCTTCTCACACAGTTATTATTAGGATAGATGATTGAGGTAGACGACATACATAAATCTTTTGGAGACACACATGTTTTAAAGGGGGTTACCACTTGCTTTGACAAGGGTAAAACCAATCTGATCATTGGCCAGAGCGGATCTGGAAAAACTGTTTTTTTAAAATGCTTATTAGGTCTT
The DNA here is from genome assembly GCA_039815505.1 of Bacteroidota bacterium. Taxonomy (GTDB): domain Bacteria; phylum Bacteroidota; class Bacteroidia; order Flavobacteriales; family Flavobacteriaceae; genus CANLWN01. Next base: position 4,896 of record JBCBZE010000005.1, read on the forward strand.
TTCACCCCTGAACAGGGTTCCATATGTTTTAATGGTAAGGTCTATACCGAACTGTCCGGTGACGAACAAAGAAATTTAAGACAGGAAATGGGCATGGTTTTCCAAGGTAGTGCCCTATTCGATTCCATGACCGTTGAGGGCAATGTAAAATTTCCTTTGGAAATGTTTACCAAACAGTCCAAATCCGAGATGCAGGATAGAGTGGATTTTGTACTTAAAAGGGTGAACTTGGTCGATGCCCATCATAAATATCCTTCGGAAATTTCCGGGGGCATGCAAAAAAGGGTCGCCATTGCCCGTGCCATTGTCATGAACCCTAGATATCTTTTTTGCGACGAGCCCAACTCCGGATTAGATCCCAAGACCGCGATTTTAATAGATAACCTCATTCAGGAGATTACCAAAGAGTACGACATTACTACCGTTATCAATAGTCATGATATGAATTCGGTAATGGAGATAGGCGAAAAAATTATATTTTTAAAAAATGGTCTTAAGGAATGGGAAGGCAGTAACAAGGAGATTTTTAAAACAGACAATAAAGCGGTAACCAATTTTGTCTATTCTTCCGAACTTTTCAAAAAAGTACGGCAGATGTATATAGAGGAGCGGAATTAGTCCTTTATTTCTTTGATCTGGACCTTAGGGTCTTTTAGCCGTATTTTCAACCAGTCGTTTAGCTTCTTGGTATCGTCCACTATTTGTTTTTTCTTGGTTCCATCTTTCCATTTTACTTCAAAGACCGGAACAGTATCCAACTTCTTAAAATCGGTCTTTACAATATAGGAAAACCCAATCGAGGAAAGGTTGGAGTAGATAGTTCTTGCCTCCGTACTAATATCCCCAAAAGGAATTTGTTTGGATGCCAACTTGCTTAGATTGGCCACCTCAGCTTCCAACAAGCGTATTCGTTCGTCCTTGTTCAAAAGTTCCGCCTTCTTGGATTCGTATAGCTCGCTAACGTATTTCAATTGATCACCAGCACTGTTTTTGGAACCCTGTACAATTTTTAATTCGGCGCCCTTAAGTTTACTATATTCATTTTTTTGGGCCATCCAAGTAGCGATAACATTATCGGGAATGGTTTCATTACCCATAAACACCAATTCTATCAGAGGTTGTTCTCCATCATTGTATTCCAAGTCCGTAAAATCTTCCAAGAAACGGCCTTCACCTGAAAACTGATAAGAGGCTATTCTATCGTCGATAAACTCGTTGGCTTCTCTTTTAAACAATGACTCTTGGAATACCTTATAAAAAATATAGCCCGCGGGAATCATAACTGCTATGGCCACCAAAGAAACCAATCTAGCGATCAATCTTCTTCGTTGCGAGTTGGCGTAACGAACCATTGGAAAACGTAATAACTTCAATACCAAAAAGGTGGCCAGCGCAATAAAAATAGTATTGATTCCGAAAAGCAATAATGCACCTCCAGCATACTCTATATTCCCAATGGCCAGTCCAAATCCTACGGTACACAACGGGGGCATCAAAGCGGTAGCAATGGCCACACCATAGATAACACTGGCGATTGTCCCTTTTTTGGCACGGGCGATCACTAGCGCCAGTCCACCAAAAAAAGCAATAAGCACATCACGTATATCTGGTTTGGTGCGTGCCAAGAGCTCGGAGGTTTCGTTCGACAACGGAAAAAATTTAAAGAACAAATATGCAGTAAGAACACTTAGTACCACCATGACCGCCAGATTCTTCAAAGACCTCCTCAAAGTGTCTATATCATTAATGGCCAACGACATTCCCATTCCCAAAATCGGGCCCATTAAAGGAGAAATCAACATGGCCCCGATAACCACCGCGGTGGAATTGGCGTTTAGCCCTATGGAAGCTATAAATATGGAACACACAAGAATCCATGAGGTATGCCCTTTAAAGGGAATATCCGCAATTATAGATTCCTTGGTGGCCTCTTGATCGGTATTGCTTCGAATATCAAGAAGTTCTGATAGAAACTTTTTGGAACTGCCCAGAAGACCTTTAAAATCTTTTTTTACGTCTTCCCCGGTATCGTTACCTTGGGTTGGGTCAAAACTGTTTTGGTTATTGTTTTCTGTCATACTTACGCATAATGGTCTCCAAATTTGTCTTTTACCTTAGCCAGTATTTTCTTAATGTCCTGTTCCTTGGATTTTGGGCAAATCAATAAAACGTCTTTTTTATCTATTACAATATAATCCGTTAATCCATCTACGACCACTACTTTGTCTTTTGGGGATCGTATCATGTTTCCCCTGGCGTCCTCACTTATAATCCTGCTATTCACTACAGCATTATCATTTTCATCCTTGTCCAATTTGTTATAAAGGGAACCCCAGGTACCTAAATCGTTCCAATCAAAAGAGGCCGGAAGTACGTAAATGGATTTGGATTGTTCCAAGATAGCATAATCTATTGAAATGTTTTCCGCTTTTTCATAATTTTCAAGGATAAACGCCTTCTCGTCCTTCGTATTATAACAGGATAATCCAGACTGAAACAAGTTGTATTGTTCAGGTTGATAGGCTTCAAAAGACTTGATAATTGTATTGACCCCCCACATGAATATGCCCGCATTCCATAAAAAATTTCCCTGGGCCAAAAAATCCTTTGCCGTTTCATAGTCCGGTTTTTCCCTGAATTGATGTACTCTTTTTAAGCTGGCCTCATTCCCTTTTTCATATTCTATATAGCCAAAACCGGTATTTGGAAATGTTGGGGTAATGCCCAAAGTGCAGAGCACATCCTCTTGCTCACATCTATCAAAACAGGTTTGTACATCTCTTGCGAATGCATCTTCGTCTTCGATCCAATGATCACTAGGGGCAACGACCATTACCGCATTGGGGTTCATCTTTTGGATTTTAAGGGCCGCGTATAAAATACAAGGGGCGGTATTCCTCATGGCAGGTTCCAAGACCACTTGCTCCTGGGTTACCCTAGGCAATTGCTCCAAGACCAAATCATTATAACGCTCGTTGGTTAAGATCAATATGTTCTCGGCAGGTACAAACCTGTTTAGCCGTTGAAAGGTTTTTTGGATCAGGGTATCCCCGGTCCCCAACATATCATGGAATTGTTTTGGATAGGAAGAGGTGCTTACCGGCCAAAATCTGGAACCAACTCCCCCGGCCATCAAAATTGCGTAATAATTCTTATTCATGATCTTTTCTTAGTTTAAATTGATATATCGTTAAGATGCTGGTTAAAAGCGCTAATCTTTGATCAACTCCACCTCCGCATTGGGTTGAAAGAGATACATTTTACCGGTACCTATTTCAACACATTCATAACGCTTTACCCTTTTGTTCCCTTTTTTAAAAAGTTTACCATTGTAAATCCTAAAAACGCTTCCCAATGGCAATTCAAAAATATAGGATTTATGTGTTGGCGCATCAAATTGTTTCAAAGCTATGGATAAATGCGCGTCCGTGCCGCTACTTGCTTTGGGGTTCTTAAAATGTTTGGCCAATAAAGGCAATAATTGGGTTGGAAAAACCTCTGGGCGAATAAAAGGTAACATCAGAAATTGAAAAGTTTTCTTCCATTCCAATCCATGCGGTTTTATATGCCGCCCAAATTTCTCAAAAGCAACCAAATGAGCTATTTCATGAATCAACGTAATCAGAAAACGGTATTTGTTTGTAGTGGCGTTTACCGTGATTTGGTGCGAACCATTGGGTAGCCTTCTATAATCCCCATGACGGGTAACCCGTTGATTTACAATCTTAAGGTTTACCCCTTTGGTTTTGATAAGCTCTAGACAAGGTGCTACGGCCCTTTCCGGGATATATTTTTTAAGGATATCATCCATCTAAGGTGTGCTATTGGAAACTTGTAACATTTTTCCATTATACATTTTATGTCCCGTAAGTGCAAAACCCTTGATATACAATGCCATTTCCAAAGCTGTGATGGGTGCCTCATAGCCTGGAAAGGCCTCTTCCAACATTTCGGTTTGTACAGCTCCCAAAGCCAACACATTGAAGGACGGGCCGGTTTCTTTAAATTCTTCCGCCCATAGTTCCGTAAGCGTAATGACGGCACCTTTACTTGAACTGTACGCCGATAATCCAGGGAATTTAAGGCTACCTTGTACCCCGCCCATGGAACTTATGGTAACTACATGTCCTTCTTTCCTCATTTTGGGTAAAACTACCCGGGTAATATTAGCCAGACCAAAAACATTTACTTTGTACACCTCTTCAAACTCTTGAGGTTTGGTTGTGAGGAACGGCTTATTCAATAATTTTCCGGCATTGTTGATAAGGATATCTACTTTATCCCAGGTCTCTTCCAAAAAAATTTCCAGTTTTTTCAAGTCGGATACACTGGACAAATCAAAAGGGAAGCTGGTTATATTTTGGTGGGCAAGCATGGTAATGGGCTCATTGTTCCGTGACAACGCCAATACCTCATGCCCGTCGTTTGCAAAAAGTTGGGCAAGTTGATAACCAATACCCCTACTAGAACCTGTTATGATAACATTCGCCATTAGTTATATTTTATTTCTTGGGTAGGGGCATTAGCGATTCCTTCCAATATGGGTATGGATTTATTTATGATTGTGGCCATATGTACAAAATCCATTAGAGATACCTCATCCCCTACTTTATGATATTGATCAAAATTGGTAAAGTCGAACGTGCAGAACGTTTGTGAAGGCACACCAAACAACGTATGGAAAGGATAATTATCCGATCGTTGAAATAGATTGGCCTCTCTGGATTTTAGAAGGAAACCGATAAGATTTTCGTTCGCATACCTATTACTGATCTGAGCTAAGTTAGATTTTTTATACCCTGTTACATACATAAGATAATCTTTCCCCCTTAGTGGAACACCAACCATTTCATAATTGAGCATAGCATACAAATTTAAATCTTGTGATTTTAATTTGTTCGCCAAATGCTTGGAACCCAAAAGCCCCTTCTCTTCAGCACTGAAGAGTACAAAAATAATACTGCGTTTATTGGTCCTTGCATTTCCAAAGTATCTCGCCAATTCCAAAACGGTAGTTGTTCCGGAAGCATTGTCGTTGGCCCCATTGGCTATGGCATCACCATATTCTGCCTTTATAATACCAATATGATCATAGTGCGCACCCACAATAATGAACTCCTTTTTAAGCCTTTCATCAGAGCCCTCCACAAAACCCACCATATTGTAAGAAGGTTTTTTATAATTGGATAACGTATCTCGATAGGTTTCGAAATACGGTTTAATTCTATTTTGCTCAAAAATGGTCTCAATAAAATCAGCGGCCTTGGCGATTCCTTCACTTCCGGAATCACGCCCTTTTAGTTCATCTGAGGCCAAAAAATTCATGATACCCTTTATCCGTATACTGTCTGAAAAAGCACTCTTTTTAGCCACTGTACCAGCTGTGGCAGTTGCTTGTTTTCCTGTATTTTCAACAGTTTGATTTTCTTCTGTGCCTACCCTAGCCTTAAGTCCTTCCGGGCCTCCAACATTCTCGTTCGGGTTTTCCTTAACTTGTGTAGAACCGCAACCGATGATAAGAAGTATGAAGATAAATTGGCCCACTTTTTTCATTTCCGATGTATTTGATCTAAAGATAAAAAAATCGGTAACGAAGTAGCCCCATCTTACTTAATTATTACAATCATTGGAATAAGAGCTGGTATCGTCCTTATTCCATCCTTCCAAGGGAATATTACTTAGATCGTCAATTTGGATACAGCTAAGATTAGGATTAAAATGTGCAAGCATTTCCTCAAGAATACCATTGTTTCCATTTTTGAGGTTGAGTTCGGCCAAGAGCGGGTTGTTAAAACCTCTAAACGATTTCAGAAGTGTATTCCCGGAAAGATCAAGTTCAACAATATCATTTCGGCTACAGTGAACCGTTTCCAACAAACTGTTTGTCTCCATATTAAGCGTCGTGAGACTATTACCAAATACTTTTAAAACTTTAAGTTTTGTATTCTTGGAAACATCAATACTCGTAAAGTTGTTCTCGGATATTGATAGCACTTCAAGTTCAGTGTTCTTGGATACGTCTATTTGAGATATATTATTAACACCTAGCTGTAATGTAACAAGTTTTGTATTCTGGGAAACATCCAAAGTACTTATTCCATTTCCCAGTAATTGAACATTTTCCAAATTGGGGAAAACTGATAGGTCCAGTGAGGATACCTCATTGAAATTTAAGTATAACGATTTAAGGCTTTCACTGGCCCCGATGTCAAAGGTGGTAAGATCGTTCTCATTTAAAGCTAGCTCGTCCAGCGACAGATCTGCTATAGGGCTAACATCTGATATTGCATTAAATGCCGCATCGATCCTACTCACATTTACAAAGAATTCCAATCCCACCAAACTTGTAATATTTTTTGATGCCAGCTCCAAGCCATCAATATGGGCGGAAGCCTCGCATATCGATATTTCACCATCCTCATTGGTATCAATAGGCACTCTTGCGTCTAAAAGCGTGGATTTTAAATTGATATCCTCAAAAACAATGTTTCTATCTATATCCTCTATTACCAACGTATTGCTCTTATCGGACACTCCACCATTATTATCCGTGGCCTGAACCTCTATATCAATGGGAAAAGCGTAATTTTCTAAGTTGATCGAAATATTGGTGGCGTTGTAATTGGTAAAAAAAAGCGTGTTATTGATAAAAACGGAATAACCTACCGTATCGCCTGCATTTCCATCGGTAGCCTCATCCCATTCCAATCTAGCGGCATCACAGGTCTGATCCACCAATCTTACCGAAACATTGGAAGGATTTACATTGGGCTCGGCCATTGGGTCAGGGTCCGGAACGTCTAATCCCCCAGAATCCGAACTACAGGAAACGAAGAACATTAATGCAAATAGAACAAGGGTTCCGTAATTTTTCATATCCATAGCAAGTAAGATTAAGGATATTACTTGAACGCAATGTAACTATCTTTATTATGCCAACATGGTCACCGGGTTCTCCAAGAACGCCCTAAGTGTCTGTAAAAACTGAGCACCTGTTGCTCCATCAACGGTTCTATGATCGCAGGCCAAAGTAACCTTCATGGTATTTCCCACAACAATTTCCCCATTTTTAACCACTGGCTTCTGTACTATGGTACCAACGGATAATATGGATGAATTAGGCTGATTAATAATGGAGGTAAATTCTAAAATACCAAACATCCCCAAATTGGAAACGGTAAAAGTACTGCCCTGCATTTCATCCGGGGTCAATTTCTTGTTCCTGGCTTTACCTGCCAAATCTTTTACAGATGCACCAATTTGTGTTAAACTCATCTGATCGGTAAACTTAAGCACTGGAACCACAAGGCCTTCATCTACCGCAACGGCAACGCCTACACTAATATGATGGTTATAACGGGTTGTATCCCCGTTCCAAGTGGTATTTACTTGCGGGTGCTTTTTGAGGGCCATGGCACAAGCCTTGACAACCATATCGTTGAAAGACACCTTGGTGTCCGGCAAGCCGTTTATTTGAGCTCTGGAAGCTTTTGCGTTATCCATATCCACCTCAATGGTAAGGTAATAGTGGGGAGCAGTGAATTTTGATTCCCCCAATCTTTTTGCGATAGTTTTTCGCATTTGGGAGTTCTTCACCTCCTCAGAGCTTTCCTCTCCAATAGGTAAATTTATGGGAGGTGTCGAAACTGCCGCAGTTGATGGGGCCTGTTCGACTACCGGGGTCGCACTTGGCTGAGCTATTTTTTTCGACGGTTCGTAGTTTTCTACATCTTTTTTTACAACTCTGCCATGGTCGCCCGTACCTTTAACATCGGCAATATTAATTCCTTTATCGGCCGCAATTTTTTTCGCCAAGGGCGAGGCAAAAATACGCTGCCCATTGGGAGTTGCCACAGCAGCTGCACTTGCTTCTTGTTGTGATTCGGGAGTTTCAGCTTTTACATTTTCCGCAGTAGTACCGCTATTTTCTGCTTTGGAAGCAGCGGGTTTGGCATGGAGTACGGCATCTACATTAGTACCTTCTGGTCCTATGATGGCCAATACGTTATCTACAGGAGCGGACTCCCCTTCCTTAATACCGATATAAAGTAGTGTCCCCGCGTAAAAAGATTCAAACTCCATAGTAGCCTTATCGGTCTCTATTTCAGCAAGAATATCCCCTTCTTCGACTGTATCACCTACGGCCTTCAACCATGAAGCAACCGTACCTTCTTCCATAGTATCACTAAGCCTTGGCATCTTAATTACCTCAACACCTTCCGGGATTTCGGTTTCCCCTGAAGCAGTAGCATTATTTTCTTCTTTTTCCACAACCTCCGGAGTTTCCGTTGGAGTCTCGTCTGCGGAAGGTGCAGGAGCACTTCCATTAAGCAATCCTGAAATATCCTCACCCTCTTCACCAATAATGGCCAATAGCGTATCTACAGGCGCACCGTCTCCTTCAGGAATTCCTATATGTAATAGGGTACCCTCATGAAAGGATTCAAATTCCATAGTAGCCTTGTCCGTTTCTATTTCTGCCAAGATATCCCCTTCTTCTACCTTATCCCCTACATTCTTTAACCACTTAGCAACAGTACCTTCTTCCATGGTATCACTAAGTCTGGGCATATTTATTACTTCAGCCATTTACCTATAATTTATGTTGTACAAATGGATAGTCTTCTTGCTCATATACCATATCATATAATTGATTTACTGGAGGATACTCCGACTCTTCTGCAAATTTCTCACATTCTTTCACCATATCCTTTACACGTTTATCTATTTCCTTAACCTCATCATCAGAAGCATAACCTTTCTCCTTGATCACATCCAAAACTTGGGTTATGGGATCTATCTTTTTATATTCCTCAACTTCTTCCTTGGTTCTATAATGTTGTGCATCGGACATAGAATGACCTCTGTAACGATAGGTTTTCATTTCCAAAAAAGTAGGCCCACCACCACTTCTGGCACGTTCTATGGCCTTGCTCATTTCTTTGGCCACCGTAACGGGGTCCATACCGTCTACTGGTCCACAAGGCATTTCATATCCTAGGCCCAACTTCCATATATCGGTTGAGTAGGATGTACGCGCCACAGAAGTTCCCATAGCATAGCCATTATTTTCACAAATGAAAACAACGGGCAATTGCCAAAGCATGGCCAAGTTAAAAGTTTCATGTAATGAACCTTGTCTCACTGCACCATCACCCATATAACATAAGGTTACGGAATCTCTTTTAAAGTACTTATCACCGAAGGCCAAGCCTGCCCCTAAAGGAATTTGTCCACCAACTATACCATGTCCACCGTAAAAACGGTGCTCTTTGGAAAAAATATGCATCGACCCCCCCATACCTTGGGATGTGCCGGTAACCTTTCCATAAAGCTCCGCCATAACCTTCTTTGGGTCTACCCCCATTCCTATGGGTTGCACATGATTTCTATAGGCGGTTATCATCCGGTCCTTGGTGAGGTCCATTGCATGAAGGGCTCCCGCAAGAACAGCCTCCTGTCCATTATATAAATGTAGAAATCCCCTAACTTTTTGTTGAATGTACACGGCTGCTAATTTGTCCTCGAACTTCCTCCAGAACAACATATCCTCATACCACTTTAGGTAGACTTCTTTGGTGATTTTTTCCATTAACACATAGTTTTTTGTAGAATCTCCGTAAATCGGAAAAACAAAAATACACATTAAATCAATAGCTAAAAAAAAATGGGATAAAAGCTGATTAATCGTTAACCAAAAATTAATTTGGTCCGGACATCACCTATTTTAAAAAAGAATTATTAAATGCCAAAGGCAGGATGTCCGCAATGGATTCACATTTAAAAACCTCCCCGGTCTCCCCCATTAACAAGAGTACAATCGGGGTTTTCTGTTTTTGTTCATATTCGGCCATGGCCTGTCTACAATTACCACAAGGGGCGGCTGGCTCCTTCACTACATAATTTCTGGAAGTAGCCGTTATGGCCACCATATTGATTTGAACATTGGGGTATCTAGCTCCGGCCTGAAATATGGCAACCCTCTCCGCGCAGAGCCCTGAAGGGTAAGAGGCATTCTCTTGATTATTACCGATGACCACTTCCCCGTTCGCTAACAGCACCGCAGCACCAACATTGAAATTGGAATAGGGGGCATATGCATTTTCACGGGCTTGTACCGCAGCATCCATAAGTTGTCTTTCTGTAGATGGGAGGTCTTCCAAAGAATTAAAGGAGGTGAATTCAAAAACTACTTGTTTTTTTTTCATGAGACGAAAGCTACATACTTCAAAAATAAATAAAACCTGCTCAAAGGCAGGTTTTAGGATGCTTAAAATATTTTATTTTTCTTAATCGTTATAAAATTCCTCGCCCAAACTAAAGGTAAGGGAAAAACGCAATGTGTTTTCCAGAGGATTTCTAACTTGGGATGTAGAGAATAAATAGGATAAATCTATTTGGGCGGCCTTAAACTTAAAGCCTGCGCCCAATGTAAAGAATTGTCTGGATCCTTTTTCTTCGCTTTCATTAAAATAACCGGTCCTGACCATAAAGGCATCTTGGTATTTATACTCAGCACCCAATGCCCATGTAAATTCCTTAAGTTCTTCACTGAATCCATCCGGTGCATCACCAAATGATTCAAAAACGCCATTAAGAAAACTTATGTCCTGATATTCTTCATTGTCCAAGGCATCTACATCACCATCGCCATCAAAATCTCTCGGGGTGGGCACCAACAATTTGTTGAATTCCGTGGTAATACCCAAAACATTATCTTGATCAAGGATAAAATCGAATCCTACCCCTACGCCTAAATTGGTAGGTAAAAAGTTCTCTTGTCCGCCTTCATCATATTGAATCTTACCACCCAGGTTGGAAATATTGAACCCTGCTCTCCAACGACCGTCAAAACTGTTGTACGCAATTTCCCTTGATCGATAAAAACCGGATACATCCACTGCAAAGCTGTTTCCCGCTTGGGAATTACCCCCGACATCTTGAAGTTGTAAATTGGAACTAATAAATCTACCCGTAACCGCCATAGAAAAGGTTTCGCTCAATTTTAGCGCATAAGACCCGTCGATGGCCAATTCATTAGGTTCTGCGGTAGTACCTGGGTCATTGGCAAACTGTCTCAATTCTATCTCACCCAAGGTAAAAAAGCGTATGCTCGCGGCAAAAGCACTTCTATCATTAATTTTATTATAGAAACTTCCGTTCAACAAGGCAATATCCGTAATTATACTTTCCAAATAAGGTGTATAACTTACCCCTATGCCCACTTTTCTTTCGGCAAAAGCGAACTTGGCGGGATTCCATTGTTGGGAAAAGGCATCGGCAGAAGTTGCAACTCCCAAATCTCCCATACCAGCCGCCCTGGCATCTGCAGCAATGGTCAAAAATGGAACTGCTGTGGTAATTACCCTATCCTCTTGGGCACTTACTTTACAGACAAAAGCAATCAAGGTAAGTATTAATAATTTTCTCATCTTTCTCATGTAGAATTTAGTTGGTTGCAAAAGTGTAAAATAATAATAGTAAACTAAAATAAATTAGCTGTACTACATGTAAACGTCCTTTTTAAAGATATCTTGTATTGTACCGATAATATTTTTTCTTCACATTTGCTTTTAGAACCGACCCCGAAACGAACTTAACGTTAAAACATTGAACAACAGCATCCTATTAAACGGTGCAAGCCCAATAAAGATTAACAAAAAGAAACCTATTACATCCATACTATAATGAATTTTGCAACGTTATAAATTTTGAATGCCAGGTGTCTTTATTCTTAATGCCCTGTCATTTGAAGAAATTATTTCATGGCGATAAAATAATATATGCAAATCATCGTTTTATTAGCCGAAAAGTGACACATTTTTAACAAAACATGAATTCCAGACTACGAAATGTGGTTTGTATTTTGAACTCAAGTCCTAATTATGAAAAAACAGTTTATCAAAGTTGTACTATCTTGTATAGTGGTAGCAGGAAGTTTTTCCAGTTGTAAAAAATCCTCTAGCACTTCAAAGAACACTTCTAGAGCTACAGGTTGGAAAATCAATGCCAAGGAAGGTGGTTTTCAGTACAATTCAGACTTCAAGGAACAGGAAACTTCTCCCGGTTTGGTGTTTATCGAAGGTGGTACTTTCACTAAAGGTAAAGTACAGGATGACGTAATGCACGATTGGAACAACACCCCAACGGCACAACATGTGCAATCCTTTTATATGGATGAAACAGAAGTTACCAATGTCATGTATTTGGAGTATTTGGATTATTTAAAGAGTGTTTATCCTCCAGAAGACCCAAAATATGCGAACATTTACAGAGGAGCATTGCCAGATACTTTGGTTTGGAGAAACCGATTAGGGTTTAACGAAACAATGACCAACAACTACTTAAGGCATCCTGCTTATGCAGAATATCCCGTTGTCGGCGTTAACTGGATACAAGCAGTACAATTTGCCGAATGGCGTACAGACCGGGTAAATGAAGCAATGCTTGAAAGGGAAGGATACCTTGCAAAAGATGCCAAATATAAAGCGGTTTCCGGAGAAGTAGGCGGTACGTTCAGTACAGAAGCTTACCTGAACAGACCAGAATCTGTATACAATGGTCAAATAGATTCACTCCAAGGCAAAAAGAAAAAAGATTCTGTTTCTACCTTTGCTAAAAGAAGTAGTGGTGTCATTACACCCGAATATAGGCTACCAACCGAGACCGAATGGGAGTATGCAGCAGCAGCCCTACAAGGTTCCAGGGAGTACAACAATTACAGAGGAAGAAAAAAATATCCTTGGGAAGGTGATTATACAAGAAACGGACAACGTGTTGGACGTGGTGATCAACTGGCTAATTTTAAACAAGGAAAAGGGGATTATGGCGGAATAGCCGGGTGGTCCGATGATGGTGCCGATATCACCGCAGAGGTTAAATCCTACAAGCCTAATGATCTTGGATTGTATGATATGGCCGGTAATGTGGCCGAGTGGGTATCCGATGTATATAGACCAATAGTGGATGATGAAATAAGTGACTTTAACTACTACAGAGGTAATGTATATCAAAAAACGGCAATCGGTGAAGACGGAAAAGTAAAAGTACTTAAGGACGAAATTGTGTATGATACACTCCCCAACGGTAAAATAGTTGCCGTAAATCTACCGGGTGAAATAGAAATGGTACCCGTAGATGAACAAGAGACATATCTTAGAACCAACTTCTCTTCAAGTGACAATAGGGGGTATAGGGATGGTGATCCAGGTTCTTCCAGATTCTTTGATAGGTTCAGTGATGAAGAACAGGCCGAAGAAGCAGGTGGCAAGTCCATGTACAATTCCCCAAAACATAGGGTAGAAAGGGATTCTCTAGGTAATTTGATACGTCAATATGACCAATCCAATGATAGAACCACATTGATCAATGATGAAGTACGGGTTTTCAAAGGAGGTTCGTGGAGAGATAGGGCATATTGGTTAGATCCCGCACAGCGTAGATATCTACCACAATATATGGCTACCGATTATATCGGATTTAGATGCGCCATGTCCAGGGTTGGATCAAAATCCAAAACAAAGAACAAAACCGTTAGAGGTAAAAAAGTAAAATAATTTTTCAATAAAGAATTTGAAAAGCCCCGACGATTAGGTCGGGGCTTTTTTTATCTTTGTTTTTATGAATATAGCTACATTGCATCGTCTTTTTTTAGCATCTACCGACCTTTGCACGGACTCTAGAAAAATTACCAACGGATGCATGTTCTTTGCTTTAAAAGGTGACAATTTCAATGGAAATAAGTTTGCACAAGAGGCATTGGACAAAGGTGCGGCCTATGCCATAGTGGATGAGGCAAATTATGTCACATCAGACAAAATACTGGCATTCCATAGTGTATTGAAAACACTACAGGCACTAGCCACTTATCATAGGCATTATTGTAATGCCAAAGTAATAGCATTGACAGGGAGCAATGGCAAAACCACGACCAAAGAACTTATATATGCAGTGCTATCCCAAAAATATAATACTGTAGCCACCAAGGGAAATCTTAACAACCATATTGGCGTCCCACTTACGTTATTATCCATAAAGGAAGACACCGAAATCGCCATTGTGGAGATGGGGGCCAACCATCAAAAAGAAATTGAATTTTTATGTTCCTTAGCACAACCGGATTTTGGCTACATTACCAATTTTGGAAAGGCACATTTAGAAGGTTTTGGAGGTGTGGACGGTGTTATCAAAGGAAAGAGTGAACTATATACGTATCTCATAGCGAACAACAAGCCTATTTTTCTAAATGCCGATGATGTGATACAGCGGGAGAAATTGAAAAACTACATCAATAAGTTTGGCTACAGCGATCAAGACCATGAATATTACATCATAAAGTTATTGGGAACAGATCCCCATGTGGCATTGAAGGCTGAAAATAGCACCATAAAATCTCAATTGGTAGGCGCCTATAACTTTACCAATTGCTGTGCAGCCCTACTTATGGGAAAATATTTTAATGTTCCGCTTCCCGCCATAAAAGAGGCTATTGAAAATTATATACCGGAAAACAATAGATCGCAAATCATAAAAAAGAATGGACGCTATATTATTTTGGACGCGTATAACGCAAACCCAACAAGCATGGAGGCTGCCCTGGAAAACTTTAAGACGATCAAAGCCAAAAACAAAGTTGTATTCTTAGGTGACATGTTCGAGTTGGGAGACGATGCTCCGAAAGAACACCAACATATTGCGGACCTTGTTTTGGAAATGAAATTTGATGATGCTTACCTCATCGGGGAAAATTTTGCACAAACCCATTCGCCCTTAAAAAAATTCGAATCGTATGCTACTTCGGCCGTTCACTTAAAGAAAAATAGTCCAGAAGACGGATACATACTCATAAAAGGTTCCCGTGGAATGGCCTTGGAAAGAATACTAGATCTATTATAAATTGTATTTTTAAGATCTCTACCGATAACTTATGGCCCAAAGCGCATTTAATAAAGTAAATCTGTTTATTGCGTTTCAATACCTAATTACCAGAAGAAAGCAGAGCATTTTAGCCACGGTCGGCGTTATACTTGGTGTCTCTATTTTCATTGTTATGATCAGCTTCATGACCGGTGTAAATGGCTTTTTGGACGATGCCGTCTTCAACGGTAGCCCTGATATCATCATTAGCAAGAAATCTGTCAAATCTGCGACCAAAGGTGTATTTGGCCTTACCATACCCGCTCTGGAAGAAGTAGATGACATAGATAAACTATTAAGCCAAAACGATAATGTACAATCCTTTTCGCATCAATTGGTTTCCCCTGCGATATTGATAAGTGACGCCCAACAATTACCGGTTAGCATTAATGGCATATTTCCAGATGAGGAGACGGCGATGGTAGATTTAGACCATAGATTGATTCATGGCATTGGATTTAAGGGTCTCCAAAAGAAAAATTCCGTTCTCATGGGCATAAGCTTGGCCGAGCGTTTACAGGTTACAGCGGGTGATGAACTAAAGATGATATTGCCCAACGGAAAAAATCAACAATTGACCGTTGCCGGAGTATTTAGTTTTGGAATTACCACCATTGATAATATAAGAACCTATGTACATATAGAAACCCTTCAGCAGCTCTTGGGAGAGAAACCGCTGATCACCAATATACATATAAAGCTAAAGGACCGTGAAGATGTTAGTGTAAAGACACCTTTGGAACAAAGTACCAATGCCATTAACGTAGAAGATTGGAAAGATAGTAATAAGACCATTGTAATAGGGAACAAAGTGCGCAATGTGCTGACATGGACCATTTCTTTTGCATTACTTTTGGTGGCAGGGTTTGGAATTTACAATATTTTAAATAGCACGGTAATACAAAAAAGAAAGGATATTGCCGTTTTAAAGACCATGGGATATAGAAGTAAGGATATTGTTTTTGTGTTTTTGGTACAATCCTTTATTATTGGTTTCACCGGTTCCCTTTTTGGTGCTTTTTTTGGCTATTTAATTAGCTATGGCATTTCACGGACGCCATTGGAAACGACTGATTTTCTAATTGCCAGTACCTACCCGGTTACGTTCAATCCGCTTTTTTATTTTTTAGGTAGTTCTTTTGGAATCCTCACCTCATTGTTCGCCGGCTATTTTCCATCACAAAAAGCAAGCCGGGTCGACCCTGTAACCATTATAAGAGGTATATGATATTAGAAGCATCGGATATCAATAAATATTTCCTTGAACCAGAAAAACAACAGGTACTTAATGGCGTTTCTTTAAACGCCGAAGTAGGGGATCTAATTTCTATTTATGGAGAATCGGGAAGCGGTAAATCTACCCTACTATATATCCTATCCACCCTGGACACCAAGTTTCAAGGCACTTTGAATATCCTGGACCAGCCTATTAAAAACCTAACCCCCGATGAATTGGCTAATTTTAGAAATAAGTATATAGGCTTTGTATATCAATTTCATTTTTTACTTCATGAATTCAATGTATTGCAAAATATTATGCTTCCCGCCTTAAAACTTGGAATCAAAAACGCCGAGGAAATTAAAGAAGACGCTTATGTATTGCTTAAAGAAATGGGGATGCAGGACTTTGCCAAGCGCCGCTCCTATAAACTATCTGGCGGCCAACAGCAACGAGTGGCCATTGCCCGCTCATTAATTAATGACCCCGCGCTAATTATTGCCGACGAACCTACCGGAAATTTAGACCAAAAAAACACCATGATCATCTTTGATTTACTTAAAGAAATCACAGCTACCAAAAATAAAACCGTGGTCATGGCAACCCACAATCTTAGTATTCAAAAAAAATCCCAACGTGTAATTGAAATTATTGATGGTTCCGTACGACTATAGAAGCATAGTAAAATCATAAGCACAAATGGAAACAAGAATAAAGGAAAGCATAATAGTATTTGACGGGGAGTGTAACTTATGCAATGGCGTGGTAGGTTGGTTATTACGGTTTGCCCCTAATGATGTTTTTAGGTTTGTTGCATTTCAATCCGTGGAAGGGCAGCAATTGTTAAAAAAGAATGGTTTTCCTACCCAGCAGCTGGAAACCGTTATACTATTCGATGAAAATGGCGTGCATACACATTCCGATGGTTTTCTAAGGATTGTATCCAAAATACCCAAATGGAGATTAGTAGCGGCCCTTTTGGCATTTATTCCAAGAATCATTAGGGACACTATTTATAATTTGGCCTCTAGAAATAGAGTAAAGTGGTTCGGAAAGTCCAAAAGCTGCACGATCAGTTTTAGACAGCAATTGGCATCATGATATTTAACCTTGAAAAAGAAAAGTAAAAAACCCATCGGACTTTCGATGGGTTTTTTTGTGTGGGATATACTGGATTGTATATCCATTTGTCAAAACCAAAGTTGCAAACAGAAAATCCCAAAGCGTTAAAACGCTTTTTTTCTTCTATTTTCTATATCCTTCAAAATATTGTTTTGAGTTTTTCTAAAATAAAAAATCCACACTATCATGTGGATTTTCTGTTTGTCGTGGGACATACTGGATTCGAACCAGTGACCTCTGCCCTGTCAAGGCAGCGCTCTAAACCAACTGAGCTAATATCCCTACTTTTACCAAGGTCGTGCAAAATTACCCAAATTTTCCAATTTCCCACCTTTTTAAACCATATAATGTATGCATTACCAAGTATATTCCGGTGGTTGTATATTGTTCATCCTAAGATATAGATTGGCCTTGGCCCTATGGTTTGCCATATGATCTTGTACATAAAAAAGGGCAAATGCCCTACTCACCGTATTGCCGCTATGATACATAACGCATGTTCCGTCCAGTTGTTCTTGATCAATAGTACGGATTATGTTTTCGGTATATTCAAATGCATTTTGTAGCATCTTAACTATTTCTTTTTTGGTTAGACCGGACGCATCGGGCGGATTGGGTTTTACGTCCATTCCTTGAACATATCGTTGTGTGAGCAATTCTATGGTATATGCAATATGAACCATTTGTTCCTTAAAAGTTTTGCTTACTTCCGTGGGCTTATACCTATACAATTCACTTGGCATGGCATCGGCTACCGCTAAACAGTGTTCCTTGGCTTCCAGCCAAACGGGTAGATACATTTTAGTAAACGGTGTCTTGGGAACTATTTCCGTTTGTGTATATGCAAAGGAAACATAAAACAAGATAAAACCTTTAATAGCAATGTTTTTCATATCCAATGTGATTTAGTTCCAAGATATAAAAATGAGTTAACATATATGAAAGCTAATGTAATCGCATAACTTTTAAATACCTTGTCGGTTCTGCCTTTATCCTGGGAAACAAAAATAACAGACCCATAACATTCGGAAAAACCAAGGCCCATATCTTGGTATTTGAAAACTTGATTACCACATCCGATATTATTGCAGTCCTTATGTAAATTTTGTAGTTCCAAGTACCCAAATTTCCCTGTATTAAAACAGTTTGGGCCCAATAATTGGAAAACCGACCCACAGAATTTTTTTTTTTCGATTTTAGTTGTATCTTAAAGCGACCAAAATAAAAAGTTATGAGCAAAAAGTTGTTATCAATAGTTTTTACGTGTTTTATTTCTTTTGCCGTCATAGGCCAAGCGGGACCTCAGTTAAATCAGGGCGTTGTATCCTCTGGCGCACCCTTTAACTGGACCAAAGTGGCTAAATGGAAGAGTGACCTAAACAATAAGACGCTTACTTTACAGAATGATGTGAACATTCCCTTATCGGATATAGAAGGCTCCATGTATCTTAATGAATTTTTCGTTGTAGGCAGCACCTACCATTTAGATAAAGCCCATCACGGTTTACCAATGCGCTACAATGCGTTCAGTGATGAAATTGAAGTAAAAAGAGCAGGTAAGACAGACTTGGAGGCCTTGCATAGAACTTCTGATATTTCTTGTGAGATCAACAATCAAAAGTTTGTTTTTTCTAAATATACGAACGCGCAAAATGAAATGAAAAAGGGATATCTTATTACGCTGACTTCGGGAAAGAACTATACGTTATATGAAAGAAAGTCCAAGGTTTTTAGGAAAGCGGAGAAGGCAAAAACATCTTTTCATTCGGACACTCCCAACAAGTTTGTAGATAGAAACGGTTTTTATCTAGCTTCAGGTAATGGAACTCCAAGACATTTTAAAGGTTCAAAAAAGGAACTCGCCAAGTTCTTTGGTGCGGATAATGCCTCTTCATTAAAGTCCTTTGTTAAGGAAAATAAAATTGATTTAAACCAAAAAATGGATTTAACAAGATTGGTTACATATGCCAATTCCCTTTAAGGAAAATTAATGCCATACAAGCATACAAGATATAAAAACAAAAAATCCGCACAGATTGTGCGGATTTTTGTATTGTGGGCCCTACTGGATTCGAACCAGTGACCCCCTGCTTGTAAGGCAGGTGCTCTGAACCAACTGAGCTAAGAGCCCTCTCATCAATAAGTTCCTTATCCTTCAATAAGGGAGTGCAAATATAGTATAGTTTTTAGTTCTCCAAAAGAAAAATAAGAAAAAATCATAGTACCTCGGCCACGGTAAATGTACTTCCTCCAACAAACACAATATCCATTTCGGAAGCGTTTTTTAATGCGGCCCCGTAAGCCTCTTGAACAGAACCATAACTTGAGCCTTTGAGACCATGTTTTAATGCCTTATCCTTTAAAATTTCAACATCTAAACCGCGTCTAATATCCGGTCTACTAAAATAGTAGTATTCATTTTTAGGAAACAGGGGCAACAAGGCCTCCAAATTTTTATCCTCAACAAAGCCCAAGACCAAATGTATACGATCAAATTTTTCTTCCATTAATTGTTGCACAACTAGCTCCAAGCCCTCACTATTATGTGCGGTATCGCAAATCACCCTAGGTTGTTCCCTTAGAATCTGCCATCTACCCATGATCCCTGTATTCTCAACGACATTGAAGAGCCCTTCCTTCATATGGTCTGCTGTGAACTCAAAGCCATTGAGCATGTTCAGGGTCGCAATTACCCCTTTTATATTTTTAGTTTGATAGCTTCCTAAAAGCGATGTTTCATATTCCTCTTCAATGGTTTCGCTAGCATAAACTATTTCCGCGTTAAGTGTTGTCGCAATCGAATCAAATATTTCAGCAGTCTCCTTTTGGTATTCGCTGATTACGACCGGTACATCCGGTTTTATGATTCCTGCCTTTTCCCGGGTTATTTTAGCCAACGTATGGCCCAGTATATCCATATGATCATATCCAATGTTGGTTATCAAAGATACTTCAGGTGTTATGATATTGGTAGAGTCCAACCGCCCTCCTAAACCAACCTCGATAATGGCTAAATCCACTTCTTGGTTCGCAAAATAGTTGAACGCCATACCGACGGTCATTTCAAAGAAGGATAATTCATTTGCATCCAGAAAAGGGCGGTTTCGGTCAATAAAATCAACGACAAATTGCTCGCTTACCGTCTTCCCATTAATTCGGATACGTTCCCTAAAATCCTTTACATGTGGAGAGGTATACAAACCTACTTTATAACCAGCTTCCTGAAGAATCGAGGCCAGCATATGGCTACTGGAGCCTTTTCCATTGGTACCGGCCACATGAATACTTTTAAATTGTTTCTCCGGATTCCCCAAATGTTGGGAAAAAGATTTGATCGCGTCCAATTTTCCGTTAAAAGCAGATTTTCCTTTTTCCTGGTACATGGGAAGTTGCACGAACATCCAATCCAAGGTTTCCTTATAGGTCATGTAGTTTCGATTGAATTTGCAAAGGTAAGGGTCTATTCCCCCAATTTAAAATTGACCACTACAAATCCCACTTGTTGGCTTGGTGCATTGGAATCCAGATTCCATTTATGAAGAAAAGCGGTCTTTCTTGCAGGTTCCAATAAACATGATGCATTGTTTGTTGTTCCTTTGACCCCAGGTGTGGCACGAACCACCTTGCCATTTCTATCCACAATAATTTTCACCACTACCCTGCCTTCCTCATTGCAATCCTGCTGCACTTTTCCCTTGCTTACCAAAGATCGCCCATTAAGGCCATAACCTCCTGTACCGCTGCCGGAACCAGGACTGCCATAATAACTTGTAGCATACGGGTCGCCATCTGGCCGGCCTTTATCGCCTGCTTTATTATCATCCCCTTCAGATCCCGTTGCGTTTCCATCAGATTTGTTGAGGCCTCCCATTAACGCGTCCAATTTATTTTTTTTGGCCTCTTGTTCCCTTTGGGCCCTTTCTTGGGCTTCACGCTTTTCACGGGCAACTCTTTCCGCTTCGGCTTTGGCCTTTTTCAATGCGTTATCCGCCTTACGTTTTGCCTCTTTTTGCTGCTTTATTTTAATGGATTCCTCTGTCTCTTGGGTCAATACTTTTTCCGTTGGTTTTTCCTCAGCTACAGTTTCTTCAGGAATTTCTTCCTCAATTTCCTGTACTTCTTTTTTTTGCTCAACAGGTTCCGGCGGAGTATCCAATGGCTCTGATCGGATTTTTTCTTTGGGCTGTACCTTACCACTACCAAAATCAGTAGTACCGAAGTTTACAGAAATACCATTTTCAATGGGGGGGTCCATATAGGTGAGACCTATGTAAAAAAGCAAAAGAAGCAGTACACTTAACAAGATAGTTGTAAGTGTAAAGGATTTTTTCTTGTGTCTCGTATCTAAAAGCGACATTAATTGGGTCGCACTGCAAGGATAACTTTATAACTATTTCTATTGGCTATATCCATAACGTTTACAGCCTCTTTAATGGCCACGCTTTCTTCCGCCCTAAGAATAATCGTAGGTTTCTCCTGTCCTTCCAATGCCTTTTTTAATTCAATTTCTATATATTCTCCGTTAATCTTCTCATTATTCACAAAGTACTCCAAATCCTTATTTATGCTTACCGAAACGTTTTGTTGATTAGTAGACTTTCCCTTAGCCTTTGGCAATAATAAATCTAGTGCATTAGGGGCATTGGAGGTCAACATAAAAAAAACCAGCAACAGAAAAACGATATCCGTCATAGAGGACATGCTAAAATCAGGACTGACTTTATTTCTACCTTTCAGTTTCATATACTAGGATTGTGATTATATGGGTTCGTTCAATAAGTCCAGGAATTCAACAGCGTTCGCCTCCATTTTATGGACTACTTTGTCAGTTCTGTTTACCAAGTGGTTGTAACCTATATAAGCTATAATACCTACAACAAGACCTGCTACCGTAGTCGTCATTGCCGTGTAGATACCCGATGCCAATGAACCCATCTCCGCTTGCCCACCACTTGACGCCATTTCATGGAAAGCCAATATCATACCTATTACGGTCCCCAAAAAGCCAATCATGGGTGCTGCCCCTGCAACGGTTGCCAGAACACTAACATTGCGTTCCAACTTATACACCTCTAACGTACCTGCATTTTCAATAGCGGTATTGATATCATCCAAAGGTTTTCCAATTCTGGAAACCCCTTTTTCCGTCAATCTAGCTACAGGCGAATCTGTCTGGGCACACAGTATCTTTGCTGCTTCCAGTTTTCCGTTCATGACATGATCTCGTATTTGGTTCATGAAGTTTTTATCTATTTTGGAGGCTGCCTTTATAGCAAAAATACGCTCAAAATAAATGTATGACGCCACAAATAAGAGTACAAATAAAACGGCAATAATGACTATACTACCGGTGCCCCCATTTACTATTAAATCTACAACGGAAAGTGTTTTCTCTTCGGATAAAGCCTCTCCTATTTCGGCCTCCTCCACAAGATCCTGAAATAATAACATATATTTTCTCTTATTAAAGTTGCCTTAATAACGGTATTTTATCGATTAAATTATCCGTGAAGCACAAAATCTCTCAACAAAACAAAGGCTAAGGCCCCAGCGGCAAAACCAATAAAGGCCAGCCACGCAATTTTCTTGAGATACCAGAAGAAATCAATTTTCTCCATGCCCATAGCGACCACCCCGGCCGCGGAGCCAATGATAAGCATACTACCTCCCGTACCCGCGGAATAGGCTATAAAATGCCATAACGCGTCATCTAAAGGCTCTGAAAACATCCCCATGCTGGCCGCTACTAAGGGAACATTATCTATAATTGCCGAGCCTATACCAAAGAGCATAACCACGATATCGGTATTAGGTATGGCCGAATTTAGACTTCCCGCATAATTGAACAAGTAACCCAAGGATTCCAGCGCCGCTACGGCCAATAATATGCCCAAGAAAAATAAGATACTGGGCAGCTCTATCTTTGATAGGGAGTAATGTACCGGGCTATGATGTCCCGTGCTATCATGTCCTTCTCCCTCCACATTGGATATACTAAATTTTGAACTGCTATAAATTTCAGCAAAGGTAGCTACCACGGCCAATGACAGCATCATTCCCACATATGGCGGCAAATGCGTAATCGTTTTAAAGAAAGGTACAAATACGATAGCGCCCAAGCCCAAATATAACATGGTAGCACCAAATCTCGATTTTTGTCCATTATCCTCAAAAGACCCTTCAATATCCCCGCTAAACGCTTTAAACCTACTTGCAACCAAAGTGGGGACTATCATGCAAACAATGGATGGTAGAAGTACATGTATCACCAATTGTCCCGCAGAAACCTTATTTGCGATCCACAGCATAGTTGTCGTAACGTCTCCAATGGGAGACCAGGCACCTCCTGCGTTTGCGGCAATAATAATCATACCGGCAAACCAAAGTCTAGTGTTTCTATCGTTAATAACCTTCTGGAGAATTGTGATCAATACGATAGTCGCCGTTAAGTTATCTATTATGGCAGATAGGATAAAAGCCAAAATAGAGAACAACCACAATAATTTGCGTTTACTTTTTGTTCGTATGTATCCTTTAATAGTGGCGAAACCGTCAAAGTAGTCTATAATTTCCACAATGGTCATGGCACCCAATAGGAACACCAGTATTTCCGCTGTCTTTCCTAAATGATGCAAGAGTATCTCATCGATATGGCTGGGTTCCAATTCCCTTAGCTCCGCATTAACCTCAAAAACATCCATATGGGCCAAAGCTATAATAGCCCATAAAATAGCCATCATGGCAAGTGCGGGAATTAGTTTGTCGATCTTAAGGTTGTGCTCTAGGGTTATCGCCAAATACCCCGCAAGAAATACAATAATGATAATAGTCTCCATTGTCGGTCGGTTTTATTTAGATTAATTGTTTCAATGCAATTTCGAATCCGGTTTTACTAATATTTTGTTTTGATGGATTTTGCTTAAAGATATTCAAAATTGCCTTTCGAATGGTAGTTGATGTATCATTAAAAATTAATTCATCGTCCATTCCTACCCTTCTTTCCATAAAATAGGCAAAAACACGGGCCATACCACAATTGGAAATAAAGTCCGGAATAAGACTAACACGCCCATCCGTATATTCCATGATAGGTCCAAAAAATATTTCCTTATCTGCAAACGGTACGTTGGCCCCACAGCTAATGACTTCCAATCCGGTATCGATCATTTTGCCAATTTGTTCCTCCGTAATTAAACGTGAAGCGGCACATGGGGCAAATATTTCTGTCGGTAAGTTCCAAATACGTTCATTGATCACATCAAAAGGAATCAACTGGTTTGCATCAGCTATCAATGTATTCCCTTTTTTGTTCAAGAAAAAGGAATTTATCTCTTCAAAAGAAAAACCATCCTCATTAATTACACCCCCTACCCTATCAATAATACCAACCACTTTAGCGCCCATTTGGGATAGATAAAAAGCAGCTGCGGAACCTACATTTCCAAAACCCTGGATTACAGCTCTTTTACCCACTACGGTCCCTCCATAAATATCATAATAGTGACGAACTGCCTCTGCAACTCCATAACCGGTAATCATATCGGCTACCGTATATTTCTTGGATAGGCCCGGTGAATAGGTACTGCTTTCCAAAACCTTGATTACACCAAGTCTTAGTTGGCCTATTCTATTTATCTTATCTGCTTCTGTAGGTTTAAAGTGTCCATTAAAAACCCCTTCCTGTGGATGCCATACACCGGCATCCTCTGTTATGGGGATCACCTCATGGATTTCGTCTACGTTCAAATCGCCACCCGTACCATAATAACTTTTTAAAAGGGGTGCAACAGCGGCATACCAACGTTCCAAGACACCTTTCTTTCTAGGATCGTTTGGATTAAAATTAATTCCAGATTTCGCGCCTCCTATAGGCGGGCCCGAGACGGTAAACTTTACCTCCATGGTTTTTGCCAAGGAAAGGACTTCGTTCATATCAAGACCCTCACGCATGCGGGTACCTCCACCGGCTGCACCTCCTCTTAAGGAATTTATAACGGTCCACCCTTCCGCTTCAGTTTCCGGGTCTTTCCAATTAAAAACAATTTCTGGTGCCTTATTCTCGTATTTGCTAAGTAGTTCTTTCATTATTGATTCATAAATTATTCGACGATGACTTTTATTTTTCCGATGTAAAAAAGTTTTTTTAATTGCCCCATAGGGCTAATATTGTCTCATAATTTTATGATTATATCAATTGAGGTATAGCCTAGCAAATATAAAAATATAGATTTGGTTTTAATTATTTTCGTGATGCTATGTCAAAATACCTTTTTCATTCTTGTTTTAAGAACTAAAACATTGATAAATCAAAGCTGATATCATTAAATATTTGCCAGCTTACGCTTATATTTGCAGTAGTTTTTTAACAATAATGGAATAGATGGACTTTACACTATCAGAAGAGCAGTTAATGATACAGCAGGCGGCGAGGGACTTTGCACAAACCGAATTGCTTCCAGAGGTTATAGAAAGGGACGACGCACAAAAATTCCCAAGTGAGCAAGTAAAAAAAATGGGGGAACTTGGTTTTATGGGAATGATGGTAGACCCCAAGTATGGTGGTAGTGGACTGGATACGATGTCCTACGTCATAGCTATGGAAGAACTTTCCAAGATAGATGCATCCGCCTCCGTAATCGTTTCGGTAAACAACTCCCTAGTATGCTGGGGCTTGGAGACATTTGGCACCGAAGCACAAAAAGAAAAATACCTAACCCGTTTGGCATCAGGGGAAATCATAGGGGCGTTCTGTCTTTCGGAACCCGAAGCAGGTAGCGACGCCACTTCTCAAAAGACCACGGCAATAGACAAAGGGGACCACTATATCCTGAATGGAACCAAAAATTGGATCACCAACGGTAATTCGGCTTCCATATATTTGGTAATAGCTCAAACCGATATTGAAAAAGGACATAAGGGTATCAATGCTCTAATTGTTGAAAAAGGAACTCCGGGCTTTGAAATAGGCCCAAAGGAAAACAAACTTGGTATTCGTGGAAGCGACACGCATTCTTTGCTCTTCAACGATGTAAAAGTTCCAAAGGAAAACAGGATAGGGGATGACGGTTTCGGTTTTAAATTCGCAATGAAGACTTTGGCAGGAGGAAGAATCGGTATAGCGGCACAAGCTCTCGGAATAGCCGCGGGAGCCTATGAATTGGCCAAAAAGTATTCAAAAGAAAGAAAAGCCTTTGGCACGGAAATAGGGAATCACCAGGCAATTGCCTTTAAACTGGCCGATATGCACACGCAAATAGAAGCTGCTCGTCATTTGGTGTATAGGGCAGCATGGGATAAGGACCAGGGAAATAATTATGACCTTTCGGGCGCCATAGCCAAATTGCACGCTTCGCAAGTAGCTATGGAAACCAGTGTTGAAGCGGTCCAAATACATGGTGGTAATGGTTTTGTCAAAGACTACCATGTGGAACGACTAATGAGAGATGCAAAGATTACACAGATTTATGAAGGCACATCCGAAATACAAAAAATTGTCATTTCCAGAAGTATCTTAAAAGATTAATCAAAAAAATACTCAAATATTATTTACACCCCTATTTTATTTGGGGTATACTATCCTTTTTTAGGATATTTAATGTTCTAACTATACTTTCTTATAGGTACACATCCCAACTATAGGTATTTTTTGTAAGTCACCCCTACATTATATAAGCATTGAATAATTTTAAGGCCTTACATTATCATTATCACAAACAAATAGGTCTAAAAACCTAAATATGCGTTTTTTTTAACTTTTAATTGCAAACGCTGAATTTTTTATTAATTACAGGTTAAATCATTAAATATACTTCAGATAATATGATATTTTTGAAGAAATACCATAATTGATGAAGTTGAAAAAACAAGGTTTGTACCTACCAGAATTTGAGCATGACAACTGCGGAGCGGGGTTTATCTGTAGCCTTAAGGGAAGGAAATCCAATGACATTATTCATAAAGCATTGGAAATATTGGATAAATTGGAGCACAGGGGCGCTGTAAGTGCTGATGGAAAAACCGGGGATGGAGCTGGCATATTGATCGACATTCCCCACGACTTCTTTTTGGAGGTATGTGATTTTAAACTTCCTGAACCGGGAACATATGCTGTAAGTAATGTTTTTCTGCCTCAAAAAGCAAACCAGCGTACCTATTGTATTTCCGTTTTAGAGGAAAATATTAAAAGACAAGGACTTCAACTTTTAGGGTGGAGAGACGTACCTGTAAACAAATCGATTCCTGGAAGAATAGCTTCGGAAACAGAACCTTTTGTAAAACAGTTGTTTGTGGCCAAGGAAAGTGCGGACCAAAGTTATTTTGACTTTAACCTAAAACTTTTCATTGCGAGAAAAGTTACCGAGCATCGCATTATTAATTCCAAGTTATCGGAAAGTCAATTTTTCTATATCCCCAGCCTTTCTACGAAAATCATCATTTTTAAAGGCCTATTAATGCCCCAGGATATAAAGTTATACTATAAGGATCTTATGGATCCGAGGGTAGTTACCCGCCTAGCACTCGTGCACCAGCGATTTTCGACCAACACATTTCCTACTTGGGACCTTGCACAACCCTTTAGATACATGTGCCATAATGGAGAAATAAATACGCTAAGGGGTAATGTTTCCAGAATGCGGTCTAGAGAAGAGCTTTTAAAAAGTAACTGGTTTGGTGAAGAGATCAAGGACATCCTTCCGATTATCTTACCGGGGAAATCGGACTCCGCCACTATGGATATGGTAGTAGAACTGTTATTGATGACAGGCAGGTCCTTACCTGAAGTGATGATGTTATTGGTGCCCGAAGCATGGGAAAAAAATATGGAAATGTCCGAGGCCAAAAGGGCATTCTATGAATTTAATTCGTGCCTAATGGAGCCTTGGGACGGTCCTGCTTCCATACCCTTCACGGACGGTAATTATATCGGAGCCGTATTGGACAGGAACGGACTACGACCATCAAGGTATTCCGTTACCAAGGACGGGTATGTAATTATGTCCTCGGAGACCGGCGTTGTAGAACTAGACCCGGAGAATATTGCCTTCCATGGTAGATTGGAGCCCGGAAAGATGTTCCTGGTCAATATGGAGGAGGGGCGTATTGTAAATGATGAGGAAATAAAGGAAGAGATAGCCCAACGTTATCCCTATAAAAAGTGGTTGGACGATAACTTGGTGCATTTGAAAAATATACCCTACAACGATTGTCCGCTTTTCATAGGTGAGGCATCCATGGAGAAAAGAAAAGCCGTTTTCGGATATACGCTTGAGGATATTAATACGATAATTCTTCCCATGGGGAAAAATGCCAAAGAACCTATTGGCTCAATGGGCTCGGACACCCCTATCGCCGTATTATCTGAAAGACCACAATTACTTTATAATTATTTTAAACAACTATTTGCCCAGGTAACCAACCCTCCATTGGATGGTATACGGGAAGAATTGATTACGGATATTAGCCTAACCCTGGGTAGCGATCATAATATTTTTGATGTTACAGAGCTTCATTGCAGAAAGTTAAAAATTCAAAATCCGGTAATTTCCAAGGAAGATTTAGATAAAATAAAAAATTATGATGCCAGTCCCGATTACAAAGTAGTATCCATTCCCATACTTTATGCCATTGAGAAGGGTCATAACGGCCTTGAAGAAGCATTGGGGAGCATTCTTGAACAAGCTTCCGTTGCAATCGATGAAGGTGCCAATATCATTATTTTATCTGATAGAAACGTAAATGAGGATATGGCCCCTATCCCTGCTTTATTGGCCTGTTCGTATGTGAACAGTGGATTACAACGGATGAGAAAACGCTCTAAACTAAGTGTGATCATTGAATCGGCGGAACCGCGGGAAGTGCATCATTTTGCTTTACTTTTTGGTTTTGGCGCCAGCGCTATAAACCCATATTTAGTGAATGAAATTATAGCTGAGCAAATTGAAGCGAACGATATTACCGAATATACTTTTGAGGAAGCGGTGAAGAATTATAACAAAGCTATAGGCAAAGGAATTCTCAAGGTAATGAACAAGATAGGCATATCTACCTTAAACTCCTATAGAGGTTCGCAATTGTTCGAATGCATCGGTATCAACACAAAGACTGTAGAGAAATATTTTCCAAATACACCTACCAGGATCCAAGGCATAGGGCTATACGAAATTGAAAAGGAAATTACCAAAAGACACAAAAAAGCATTTAAACAACAAGAAATAGCCGCAAATCTGGATTTGGAAATCGGTGGTGAGTATCGTTGGAGGAGAGATGGGGAAAAACACATGTTCAATCCAATATCCATTGCAAAACTTCAAAAATCGGTTCGTAACAATGAACCGGAAACCTATAAGGAGTTCTCCAAAATGGTAAACGAACAGTCCAGAAGCTTAATGACCATCCGTGGTTTGTTCGAATTCTCCAATTATGATCCGATTCCCTTGGACGAAGTAGAACCATGGACCGAAATTGTAAAGCGCTTTAAAACCGGGGCCATGTCCTATGGGTCCATAAGCAAGGAAGCTCACGAAAACTTGGCTATAGCCATGAATAGAATAGGTGGCAAAAGCAATTCGGGTGAGGGAGGTGAGGATGCCACGCGCTTCTATAAAAGTCAAAACGGAGACTGGAAAAATAGTGCGATCAAACAAGTTGCTTCGGGAAGATTTGGGGTAACCTCCAACTACCTGACCAATGCAAAGGAAATACAAATAAAAATGGCGCAAGGGGCCAAACCTGGGGAAGGGGGACAGCTACCTGGTCCAAAGGTAAATCCAGCCATCGCAAAGACAAGGAATTCAACACCATATGTTGGCTTAATATCCCCTCCGCCGCACCACGATATTTATTCCATTGAAGATCTGTCCCAATTAATTTTTGATTTAAAATCCGCCAATCGGGATGCTAGGATCAATGTAAAACTAGTATCAGAAGTTGGTGTAGGAACAGTTGCCGCCGGGGTGTCCAAGGCGAAAGCAGATGTTATCCTTATATCAGGATTCGATGGTGGTACGGGAGCCTCACCGTTGACTTCCTTAAAACATGCGGGTCTCCCTTGGGAGTTGGGAATTGCCGAAGCCCAACAGACCTTGGTGCTCAACGATTTAAGAAATAGGGTCGTTGTTGAGTGCGATGGACAGTTAAAGACAGGTAGGGATGTGGCAATTGCCTGTTTATTGGGTGCAGAAGAATTTGGCTTCGCTACCGCACCCTTAGTTGCATCTGGGTGCATTATGATGCGGGTCTGCCACTTGAACACGTGCCCGGTAGGAATCGCCACCCAAAATCCCGAATTGCGCAAAAAGTTCAAGGGAAAACCAGAGCATGTGGTCAACTACATGTATTTCGTAGCGCAAGAGCTACGTGAGATTATGGCACAATTGGGCTTCAGGACTATTGACGAAATGGTGGGGCAGGTACAAAAATTAGATCGAAAAAAGGCAATAGAACATTATAAAGCCGCTGGGATAGATCTCACCCCCATTCTGTACCAAGTAGAAGTCCCCAAGGGTACTAAATTATATAATACACAAAAGCAACAACATCATATTGAGGAGTCCATTGAATTTGAAATTATAGAAAAAGCGCACCCGGCCCTCTTTAGGAAAGAAAAGACAAGTTTGGATTTCCCTATCAATAATACGGATAGAACGGTTGGCGCCATCATAAGTAATGAAATCTCCAAAATATATGGGGCGGAAGGACTTCCGGAAAACACCCTGAAACTAAACTTTACCGGTTCGGCCGGACAAAGTTTCGGTGCATTTGCCACCAAAGGACTAACTATGATCGTCAATGGAAATACCAATGATTACTTGGGCAAAGGGCTGTCCGGCGCCAAATTGATCATTAAGGTCCCAGATAAAGCCACCATCGACCCCCAGGAAAATGTCATTACGGGAAATGTTACATTGTACGGCGCAACTTCGGGAGAAGCTTATATCAATGGTAAAGCAGGAGAGCGGTTTTGCGTTAGAAATTCAGGGGCAAAAGCCGTAGTGGAAGGTATAGGCGACCATGGATGCGAATATATGACCGGTGGTATTGCGGTTATCCTTGGTGAAGTGGGTCGTAACTTTGGCGCTGGAATGAGCGGGGGTATCGCCTATGTATTCGATGAACATGCAACGTTCGAAAAAAAATGTAACAAAGGAGCCCTAAACCTGCTAGCTGTAGATGAGGATAATGATATTATGGAACTACGAGAGCTTGTGGAAAACCACTATAACGCAACCCTAAGTCCGTTGGCGCAGCGCGTTTTGGAAAATTGGGAAAAGTGTCTACCTAAGTTCGTAAAGGTATTCCCGGAGGAGTATAAACAAGCATTGATTCGTTTGGAAAGAGAAAAATTGGAGACAATATAAGCACCGAAAAATGGGAAAGATAACAGGATTTTTGGAATTCGATCGAAAAGTAGAGGAATACACACCGGTCGATGAACGTGTGAAACATTTTAAGGAATTTACACTTCCAATGAAAGAGAAAGCGCTTAAAGAACAGGGGGCACGTTGCATGGATTGTGGTATCCCTTTTTGTCATAGCGGGTGCCCACTGGGAAATATGATACCGGATTTTAACGACGCCGTCTATCGTGGAAAATGGGAAAAGGCCGCCGATATTTTACATTCTACAAATAATTTCCCTGAATTTACCGGTAGGTTATGCCCTGCGCCCTGTGAGGAAGCATGCGTGCTAGGTATTAATGAGGACCCGGTATCGATCGAAAATATAGAGAAAAACATTGTTGAAACAGCCTTTAAAAATGGATGGATCAGCCCAATACCCCCTAAAAACCGAACAGGTAAAACCATTGCGGTTATTGGTTCGGGACCCGCAGGTCTGGCGGCAGCACAACAATTAAACCGTGCAGGACATTTGGTTACCGTCTTTGAACGGGATGAAAAAATCGGCGGACTATTACGATATGGTATTCCCGATTTTAAAATGGAAAAACAGGTTATTGACAGAAGACTAACCGTTCTGGAAGAAGAGGGAATTATTTTTAAAACCGGGGTCAATGTAGGAAAGGATATTAAAGCCGACGAGCTCAAAAATGACTTTGATGCCCTCATATTATGTGGAGGGGCAACGATAAGAAGACCGCTGCCTATTGAGGGAGCTCATCTAAAAGGTGTTGAACAGGCCATGGATTTCCTTGCCCAAAACAACCGAAGGGTTGATGGTATCAAGGATTTGGGAGAAGAAATTAAAGCTACCGGAAAAAATGTAATAGTTATTGGTGGTGGAGATACCGGTTCTGACTGTATAGGAACTTCATTTAGACAAAAGGCCAAATCGGTTTCTAATTTTGAGATCATGGGCAAGGCCACGTTAGATCGTCCAGAAGATCAACCATGGCCTTTTTGGCCCATGCGATTACGGACAAGCTCTTCCCATAAGGAAGGGGCAGAACGTTTCTTCAGTATTTCAACCAAAAAATTTATTGGTGACGATAGGGATCATCTTATAGGGTTGATCACGGTAGAAGTAGAATGGATAAAAGAACCAGGGAAACGACCAATATTAAAAGAAATCGAGGGTACCGAAAAGGAATGGAAATGCGAATTGGCATTGTTAGCACTTGGTTTTACCGGCTCCGAGACCACGGTTGCCGAACAATTAGGGCTAGAAGTAGATTCCAGAACAAATATTAAGGCGACCGCAAAAAATTACATGACCAACGTTCCAGGGGTCTTTGTCGCCGGTGATCAGCGAAGGGGACAATCCCTTATTGTTTGGGCCATTTCCGAAGGTAGGCAAGCGGCTTACCATATAGACACCTACTTAATGGGGAAATCTAATTTACCTCTAAAAGGAGAAGGTGATCTACCAAAAATTTAAGTGTTTGTTTATTTTTTATTTGAATTAGTCGAAGAAAAAGACCTTTCCCTAACGGGAAAGGCTTTTTTGTATTACCGAATAACAAGACGATGGGTTTCGTGGATACCGTTCGAAGACACCTTTAAAAAGTATATTCCTGGTTTATAACTTTCAATATTAAAGAAACTTCCTGTTTTATACATTCCATCATAAAGTACGCGCCCCTCCGAAGAGCGTATTTGAAATTTGACATAATCGTCGAACTTGTCGTTTTCAAGTCTGAACGAAAATTGGGCAGGGTTGGGATAAAACAAAGTAGTTGTTTTTAACGAAATTGCTTCGGTAACATCGTGGTAGGAGGGAATGTTGACCTTTAAAGAACTACCATTTATCCCCTGATACTCATAAGCACCAATATCAAAACCATTGATAGAAGGTCTTGGATCGTTGACTAGATCAAAGGTAACGCCCCAAGAAGATATGTCCGAACCCGAATCTACCAGGCTTGAAGTTTCATCACTAGGGCTGTAATCATCGTTAAATATATCCTGAAGTCCTAACGTATCAGGTTGACGGGTCATTATATTGGAATAAATTCGCGTTAGACTACTATCTCTTGTAACTCTTTTGTTAAAATCAAAATAACTCTCTTGATCTCCTTTCCAAGTATTTCCCGAAGCATGATCATTACCTGGATCGACTATTAGATTGTTTACAAAATAGGTTGGCACCGATTCTTGCGATTTGTATTTTTTGGCCGGATCATCGGTCAATGTGATTATCGTATTATAAAGGATGCCCGAATTTTCCGGTTCAATAATGGTATTATTGGCAATATAATACCCCTCGTTAAGATCATCAAATTCATGGCGATTGTGAATAAACATACCATGTAAACCAGGTTCAATTAATACGTTATTATATACTTTGGTACCACTCTCAACACTGATCAGCTGAAAACCCTGTCCAGATAATGATGGGCCATTCTTAACAAAATTATTATAGATTTCATAAATGCCCCCTCCTATACTCATGGCAAAATTCTGGGCATATACATCGTCCAAGCCGTAATTTGATATTTGATTATCCCGAATAATACCATTATGCCTAACCAAATTTAATTGTATACCGTCCCAATCCGTACCTTCTAGAATATTATCTTGTATTGTTACATTTTCTAGCCAATGACCATACACATACACTCCGTTACATTTTCTATTGGACTTTATCTTATATCCTCCCGTATAGCCCACATAAATACCTTCCGCTCCCGTATCATGAATATAGTTGTGATGTATGTTTAAATTATCCAGGACAAAGCCATTGCTTCGCCATGTATCCGGATCGCTACATTTGGGATCTGTTTTGGCCATGATTCCCGCAAAACCCGTGTTTTCAATTTCGATATGATCTATCTCCACATCGGAACTCAATTCCTCTACACCTACGCCTACCGATCCTCCATTAATGGTTTCAAGAACATGGATACCATAATCATAATTTGCATCTCCACTACCGGTAAGACGTATATATTTGCTTCGTTTAAAAGCAAAGCCAGAATACTGCTGCTCAGAAACTTCCACTTTTCCTCCACAATTGATAAATGTTACAGGATCCGTGGCCGTTCCCTCAAAATCATAGAACCGAAAACCGGCATAGTTTCCCGCGGGAATACATATCGTGTCCCCGGGCGAATAATTTATTTGAGAAGCCCAAATGAGGTTTAATGAAGTAGTTTTTAAACCTGTTAACGTTGCATCACAATTACAGGATTGTCCTGAGATAATTCCACTTGTAGTTAAGAATAAAAAAAAGAGTAGTTTTCCACGCATATCATATAGTTTTAAATAATTACAATACTAAACCCATCCATCTTAACTGGAATCGTTAGGAAACGGGGGTTTTTGGGGAAACTGTATTTAGGGAACATTTAAGCAATGAAAGTAAATGTAATCTTTTTCTGTCTTATTTAGGAATATTTATAAGATATTCTTAACATATTACTTTTATGGTAAAAAAAAAGGCACCTATCATATAAATGATAGGTGCCCGAAGAAAGGCGGCGGCCTACTCTCCCACCCTTTTGGGGCAGTACCATCGGCGCAGACGGGCTTAACTTCCCTGTTCGGAATGGTAAGGGGTGGGCCCCGTC
>JBCBZE010000285.1:0-4649 GCA_039815505.1 Bacteroidota bacterium
ATTGGAAAAAACCACTTTGACCGCTAGCGAAACAACCAACGGCCAAAAAATAAGTGCATATGAATATTATTATACGACCATCAAATTGTTGATCAAAAAAAATGGCGTTCGGTTACCTCCAAACAAAGCTTAATGCAAATATTAGGGTACCGAAGACAAAATATAACCGCTAACAGATTTGCCTCGCTTTGTCTGCGTTCAGAGCTGCATCCCATAGTCATTGGATTTTACTATATTTTCACAGAAAAATACGGAACTGCGTTTAGCAGGTTGCCATACACCAAAATATTGAACCGATAACCTATGAACTTTTTAACCAACCCAATTTACGTCTTAGCGATTTTATGTCTTATGGTTATTTTAGCGGTGTATGCCGGAAAAACCAAATTCGGAAAGCAGTTTGGTGCAGCCCTCTTGGTTATTTTGTTCACGGCCGTATTAGCGAACCTAAAAGTTATTCCTTCCGCTTCCAACAGCATTCCGTTGTACAACGGTATTTTTATCTATGTTGCCCCCATTTCTATTTTTTACTTATTGCTCAACGTTAATTTAACTTCGATCAAACAGGCAGGATTACCTATGATCGGCTTGTTTTTAATGGGTTCCCTGGCAACAACCGCCGGTATTTTTATTTCATGGACTTTACTTTCCCCGGATAATGTTTTGGGTGATGACGGAAAAGTCATTGCCGGTATGCTAACAGGTACATATACCGGAGGAAGTGTTAATTTTAACGCCGTGGCCCTGGAATATGACTTTCAGGAAAAAGGGGTTTTATATGCAGGAACCATTGCGGTCGATAATGTGATTACAACACTTTGGATCATTGCCACTTTGGCAATTCCCATCACTTTAAGGCGTTTTTGGAAGGACAAAACAAATTTAAAATCATATGCGAACACCGAGAACAAGGCGCGTCCCGAAGATGAAAATATCAATTTAAATTCCCTCATGTGGTTACTTTTTTTAGGTGTCGCCGCTTATTTGGTGTCCGACCTTGTAAAGGTGCTTGTTCCACAAATCCCCTCTATTTTGACCTTATCCACCATCGGTATCCTATTGGCACAAACCAAATTTGTAGCCAACTTAAAAGGTAGTCATAATCTAGGTTTGTACTTAGTGTTTATATTCTTGGCCGTCATTGGAGCCTATTGTGAGCTTACGGCCGTCGCGGAACTTAAAGACCTTGGCCTTACCTTACTACTCTTTGCAGGCTTGGCCGTTTTGTTACATGGTATTCTAGTGATCGTACTGGGAGGCTTAATATATCGTGATTGGGAGATGATCGCCATCGTTAGTCAGGCCAATGTTGGAGGTGGCACCACGGCTATCGCATTGGCAGAATCCTTTCAACGAAAAGAACTGATATTACCTGCCATATTGGTGGGCACTTTAGGAAATGCCCTAGGCACCTATCTAGGGTTTTTCATGATTTACATCCTTTAAAATAAACGGAACAAAAAGTATAAGGCAACCTCAACGCCGCAAATAAAAAAACAACAATTGAACTGTCTAGATAAAATGAATTTTATACATTTAACCTCAGCATATATTCGAAAAAATAGCCGATAAAACCGGTTACTTTGGATATACCGGACAGTACTATGGAATTTGAGAAAAATATGAAAATCGTTTTAACCTTTCTAGCCTGTATAACCCTACTATCGTGTAAGACGGATCCCAATGATCTAACACAATCCGACCTTGAAGGATTTAATGATATTCAAATACAATATCTTTCCGGAAAAGGAACAACTACAATTCATAAATTATCCATACTCCGGGCAGATGAAGAAATTAAAATCATAAAAAGACGCCCTTTCTATTATTATGGGTCCCAAACCGATTCAACTTGGGAAAAAGCCATAGACCGCTCTGAATTACAATTGATAGAGGAATTTCTGAACATAGCCCGATCACATAAGGACACTTGTATGTTCCGATCCTCTTGGAAAGAACGTTACGATATTGAAATTGGTGACGAAGAGCGGATAAATCTGGTTGGAAATTGCCTTTGGAAAGGATCAGATTATAAAGCTTTGGAAAAGAAACTATTTAAAGATCATTTTCTTGAGCTTGATCGCAAACGAATAATAACAGGTGACTCCGTCATCGCAAGTCTTATTGGGTCATGGAAAGTCCATGGGCTTCAGAATGGATACAGACAGGGAACAAAGGTGGAGCTAATCAGAACCGAAAAGGAAAAATCACTAGATGGGAATCAAAAAATATGGTCTTTTGGTGATTACTTTCGTGAAAGCGCAAAGAAAGAAATGGAAGTGCACCGAGGAAGCACGACCATTGATCTTTATGGATCAATTTATCGGGTCCTCCAGATTAAATCGGACACCATAAAACTGGAATACTTGGGGTCATAAACAACACCCCAAGCTAATTACGATATATGACGCTTTGCCAAAATTTGGATACTACCAACCCTCCCTACCCTACCTATAAAAACCAGAAATGAAACACCTTCTATCTATTTTACTATGTTCAGCTGTTCTACTTTCATGCAAACAAAACAGCGCACCCCAAAAAACACTTGCAAAAAATCATACAGCGATAAACGATACCTTGACCAAAAAGTTGAAATCTGCTTTTGAGAAGGATGCCATTATTGGATTTTCCGTATCCCTAGTTGATGACGAAGGATTGATCTATGAAAAAGGATTTGGATATACGGATATAGAATTGAAAAAAAAGTATACGCCAAATACAACACAGAACATTGCTTCGATTTCTAAAACTTTGATCGGAATTTCGCTCTTAAAAGCGCAAGAGCTGGGAAAACTACATTTAAATGAGCCAATAAATAAATACTTGCCCTTCAAAATCATAAATCCCAATTATCCCGATAAACCAATTTTAATTAAACATCTTGCTTATCATACGTCCTCAATAATAGATCTTGATGAAGTATACTCAAAATCCTACGTTTTAAAAAAGTCCGAACATAAAGACAATGAAGGTGTCTATGAATGGTTCAATGGACCAGAAACCAAAATTTCACTTATCGATTTTCTGGAAAATAGCCTCACTGAAAATGGAAAATGGTATACCAAAGAGATCTTTGCCCATACAAAACCGGGAGAAATAAGGGAATACTCAAATATAGGAGCCGCTCTTTGCGCTCAAATTATTGAATTTGCTACAGAACAGGATTACCGATCTTTTACAAAGGAACATATATTAAACCCATTAAAAATGACATCCTCCGGTTGGTCCTCAGAGGATATTGATACCACAAAACGCTCAAGGTTATTCGCAAATAAAGAAATGCTCATAGCCGAATATTCGTTAATTACCTATGCCGATGGCGGCTTTATTACTTCAAATAAAGATTTAGGGTCGTTTTTAACAGAATTAATGAAAGGCTACAAAGGGGCGGGCACACTTTTAAACAAGGAGAGCTATGAAAAGTTCTTTGAAAAACATAAATTTCCGAATACAAAAACAGGTTTGGAATTTGGTGTCTTTATAGAATACAGCAAGGAATTTATTAAAATCAAAGATAATGTAGTTGGTCATAACGGATCAGACCCTGGAGTTATGACCGCTATGTATTTTAATCCAGAAACTGAAATAGGGAAGATACTTTTAGTAAATACGGACTCGGATTTCGATGATAATTTTTGGCCAGAAGTAACGTTGATCTGGAACTCAATGATTAGATATGAAGGCGAATTAAATGATAGAAAAAACAGCAGATAACAAGGTACAAAAACAATAGACCATTGGTGGATGGACCAAAAGATGGGGTTGCTAACCTAAACTTTTGTGTTGTTGGAATAAAATAATGGTAGAAGAAGTGGTAGCGATTAAAAATTGCCTTAAGATACTTTTATCCCACAAAACAGTTTATAGGCAATGTTACATCAATTTCGTATTAAGTTGACCGTATCAATCTATGGACAACATAAAAAGGACTTGCTATAACAAATAATACCAATAATATAGGACTTGCAAGAACTAGTAACACCTGTGACTTTTTCATAAGTAATGTATTGAATATCCAATACAAATTTGACAGATCCCTTAGTACCCAACAACAGTCATATTAACCAATATGTATACTATTTTTGCCTTAATTTACACAATTAACAAGGACAAACATATGTCCATATGTTCTAACCTATTATAAAATAAACAAGGAAAAGTACATAAGTGCATATACATAAATTCACGATTGAAAAATCAAAGAATAGGTTGTTTACAGCAAAAGATATAGCAAGTGCAGTAGCCTATATCAGTAATTACTTGCCCTTGGTTACTTCATAAAATCCTTGCAGATTTTCTATCCGATCTGTATTTCCTAAATTAGTCGCCATATGGAAACTTCCAGCACCTTTTTAAAGAAAACGACCATGGGCGATCCGCAGATTCTTATGGAAAAGGTTAAGCGATGGCTTATAGATCAAAAAATTATACTTTCTAAAGCACAACCCCTAGCATATGAGGGGCCAAACACGTATTATGGGGATAAAGGTTTCAAGGATATCGTAACCGAAGATTTTTATGGTAAAGTTGAGTTGATTACCCAAAGAAAGGAAATAATGCATACCCTTGGTTGGGATTGGGGCGTAGATTTTTTATTGCCAGATGTTGTTGTGTGTCCCCAATGCAAAAAGGATGTGATCGAAGGAATA
>JBCBZE010000156.1:0-7903 GCA_039815505.1 Bacteroidota bacterium
GGTATATGGCGAGTTGACCAATAGCCCACCTCCTGTGGATAAACTATATCAATTCTACATTTTTACGCCTTTAACGGAGAATTCCTGTAAAATGGATGTAGAATTCTTTTGGGAAGCCAAATCTCCACTTAAGAAGTTGATAATTGCGCTTTTTGCCAAACGAGCTTTTAAAAAAACGACTATCCGGAATTTGGAAAACCTTCGCACTTTTGTGGTAAAGGAAACAACATAATTATGCATTATCGTCTAAGTAGGTTCCAAGATTCCCCAACGTATCGTCCCAAAATTGCTCATAAAATTTGATCCATTGGTTTACTTCCTTCAATGGTTTGGCATCCGCATAACAAAAACGTTCCCGACCTTCCGTATTTATTTTGATCAGACCCGCGTCCTCCAAGGTCTTAAGATGTTTGGTAACGCCTTGACGACTTATAGAAAACTGATTTGCGATTTGCGTAATGGGCAGGGCGGTAGCGGCGGCGATCAAGGCATGAAAAATTTCACGCCTTGTTGGATCCGCAATGGCCTTAAGTATTTTGGTAATTTTATCCTGCATGCACCTCCTTGGTTAAATACTGTGAAAGTTTGTTTACACAATCTTCCCATCCACCCTTAAAACTGTTGAACATGGAAATAGCTGTTTCACCTGGATATACAGAGATACCGGAGTGTTCCAAATATAGTTTTGTGCCTTCATTTACTTTTTCCAACTTCCATTTTACTGTTGTTTCCGTATCGGTATCCGCTACGACCCAGGTATAAACCAGTGTATAAGGGTTGGCTTGTTTAACAATGCCGGTGATATCAAGACAACCTTTTTCCCCAGTTGCGGTAAAGGTATATTTGTAACCGACTTCAGCTTTAAAATCGGCTTTTATAAACCAGGTTGAGATTTCCTCCGCTGCTGAAATGGCATTCCATACCTTGTCAATGGAGTGGTTAAAGACATGTTCTTTGATGATTGAATCTTTCATAATTATTGAACTTTTTGATTAATACGCAACTAATTGGTTGCAAATATATACAATAAAATTTAATATGCAACTTTTTGGTTGCTATTTAACATGCATCACATCTATATCGAAAAGTCATGTATTTCATCGAAAATACGAATCCTTCGACTAATTCGTTAGTAGGGTAATTAAACCTTTTAACTGTTCTATGGGTCAAAAGAACAAAGTCCCAAAAAATAATACAAATGAACAAGCAAACTAAATTTGGCATATGGATAGTGATCGCTACCCTATGCTTCGGAACTACTGTAACTGCGGCACAGGATGTTACCACAGTCAGCGCAACAAGCGAAGAAATCAGTGATAATTTAAATCTGGAAGCGGTCGCTTCCATCTTTGGGGATGCCAAGGACCTAGAGGATTTTGAGAAGAGATTGAATGACCCCGAAACCCAAATATCAAATTTGGATTTGAACGGGGATAGCGAGGTAGATTACCTTCGCGTCATGGAAGCGGTAGAGAACGGCACACACTTGGTAGCCGTCCAAGCGGTTTTAGGCGAGGATCTTTACCAGGATGTTGCCACCTTGGAGGTTGAGAAAGATATAGAGGGAAATACACAGGTACAAGTGGTGGGCGATGTGTACCTCTATGGTCCCAACTATATTATAGAACCTATATATGTGCATAGACCTATAATTTTTGGTCTTTTTTGGCGACCTTATTATAGACCGTATCGTTCGGTATTCCATTGGGGTTATTATCCAAGGTATCATCGTTTTTGGCGACCATTCAAGGTGCCTACCTATCATAAACAGGTACATGTGCACGTGAACGTAAACCATAGCTTTCACCGCGTACAGCTTAGGAGAAGCGCTACGGCGGTCCGCATACACACTAATGTTCGTAGAAACGATTATGGTACCAGATACCCCAATAGGTCTTATACCGCCAGAACGGCAAGTGTGCGTAAAACCAATGGATCTACGAAACGGGTGACTACCGTTAAAAGAACAAACGGAACTACCAAAAAGGTTGCTTCGGTCCAAAGGCCCAACGGGAGCAGTAAAACGGTTGCCGTAAAAAAGAAGCCCAACGGCAGTAAAACGGTCGTAAGCGTAAACAAAAGAACCAATGGAACCAAAACGGTCAGGAAGAAACGTACCACCAAAACCGTAAAAAAGAGAAAAGGATAAAAAGATTGGTAGTATAGATAAATGAAAAAATCCCGCTTCAGGCGGGATTTTCTTTTTCATAAAACCATGCAAGACCTTTATTCTTCCTTGTTGAGTTCTTCCAGCAATCGATCATAGTTAGTAATAGTGGTGAACAATCGTCCCCCCACATTTACGATAGGTGCTTCTATGGAATCAAGGGGCTGGCTAAACGAACGTTTTAATTGGCTTTTTATCTCCGGGTTCTCGTTTAAGGTATACAGCCTAAAAATATAATTGCTTTCATTCAAGGGTTGTATGATGCTGTCACAGTGGGCACATTTATCGGTAACGTATACGGTTATATGTTTTTTGGGTTTGATCTTTACCCTTTTAAATTCCTTACGTAGGGCACGCCGAGAAAGGCTGTCGTTCACCGTAAGGTCATAGGTATAGGAAGGTTTCTTGCCCCTAGTAAGTATGATGGTCTTTAAATGGACCTCCGATGCCCCGGGAACCCTGATCAATCTTGGTCTTGCCGAACTTTGTCTAAAATTGGTGCCCTTTATGATGATCTGGACATCATAATCCTTTTCAGTTTCGTTAACGGCATAGAAAGCCAATCGATTGGGAATGTCCTTCGTAATAACC
The DNA here is from genome assembly GCA_039815505.1 of Bacteroidota bacterium. Lineage (GTDB taxonomy): Bacteria > Bacteroidota > Bacteroidia > Flavobacteriales > Flavobacteriaceae > CANLWN01. The sequence goes on from JBCBZE010000156.1 coordinate 2,759, forward strand.
TTGATAGGCTTTTCCTGGGTGTATGCTTGCACATATACCACAAGAAACAGGAGCGTTAGTATTTTCTTCATTTTCATAGTTTTTAATGAGAAAAGATAGGAAATAATCTCAATTTTCCCATCAAAAAACAGCGAAACGTACCATATGAACGATGTAGCCGTCAAATCTCAATTTTCCCTATGTTAAATAGGGGCGCCAAGGTTGAATATAATTGCAAAATTTCCATATCTTGTTTGGGACTAAAACCCCCTTAATTACAAACATAACAACGAATCAAATGTGGAGAATTACAAAGACCTTAACAGTATTGTTTTGGGCAATGGGCATGGTTGCCACCCTAAACGCCCAACAACTTACGGCGGAAACATTTAACGGACTTCAATTCAGGAACATAGGTCCTGCACTAACCTCTGGCAGAATTGCGGATATCGCCATTCATCCAGAAAATGAAAATGTATGGTATGTGGCCGTAGGTTCTGGAGGGGTATGGAAAACAAGCAATGCAGGCACCACTTGGAGCCCAATTTTTGACAAGGAAACCAGCTATTCTATTGGGAGTATTACCATTGATCCCAACAATTCACGAACCATTTGGGTAGGAACGGGGGAAAATGTAGGGGGAAGGCATGTAGGTTTTGGCGATGGTGTTTATGTAAGCTATGACGCTGGAAAAACATGGGAAAACAAAGGGCTGAAGAAATCCGAGCATATTTCAAAAATCGTTGTACACCCGCAAAACCCAAATGTACTTTGGGTTGCGGCCCAAGGACCGTTATGGAGTAGTGGGGATGAACGCGGGCTCTATAAATCCATTGACGGGGGAGGAACATGGAAGAAAACCTTGGGAAATTCCCAATGGACCGGTGTTACCGATTTGGTCATCGACCCAAAAAATCCGGACGTGCTCTATGCCGCTACTTGGGACAGGCACCGTACGGTAGCCGCTTATTTGGGAGGAGGTCCCGGTTCGGGTTTACACAAAAGCACCGATGGCGGTGAAACATGGACCCAACTTACCGATGGTATTCCCAAATCCAATTTAGGGAAAATAGGGCTTGCGATGTCTCCCTTTGATTCAAATATCATTTATGCGGCCATTGAACTGGACCGAAAAAAAGGAGGTGTGTTCATGTCCGCTGATCAGGGGGCTTCCTGGAAAAAACAATCAGATGCGGTATCTGGAGGTACCGGCCCTCATTATTATCAAGAGTTGTATGCATCCCCGCATCAGGAAGGAAAGCTTTATTTAATGAGCAACACCGTACAGATATCGGACGATCATGGAAAGACCTTTCGTTTTATGAACGAAAAGAACAAACATGTGGACAGTCATGCCATGGCCTTTAAGGCATCTGACCCCAACTATGTGCTTTTTGGCACGGATGGGGGACTGTACGAGAGTTTTGACCTCACCAAAAAATGGCGATATGTCAGTAATTTGCCATTGACGCAATACTATAAGGTAGCAGTGGACGATGCCTCCCCATTCTATCACATCTATGGCGGTACACAAGATAACGGATCGCATGGTGGACCATCCCGGACCAGAAGTGAGGATGGTATCCGAAATGCCGATTGGTGGATTACTCTGGGAGCAGATGGCCATCAATCCGCTACAGAGCCCGGGAATCCGGATATTACCTATGGTGAATTTCAGCAAGGTTGGCTGTGGCGGATCGATCAGACCACGGGGGAAACCGTTTTTATTCAACCCCAACCCAAAGCTGGGGATCCGCATGAGCGATTTAATTGGGATGCCCCTATTTTGGTAAGCCCCCATAATCCCAAGCGTCTCTATTTTGCCTCATACCGCGTATGGAGGTCAGAAAATAGGGGGGACGAATGGACCGCTATTTCCAATGACCTTACCAGAAACCAAGAACGGATTGCCCTGCCCATTATGGGGCAACAACAAAGTTGGGACAACGCCTGGGACGTAGGGGCCATGTCCGTTTACAACACCATTACTTCCCTGGCGGAATCACCCAAGCAAGAAGGATTGATCTATGCCGGTACCGATGATGGTATTATTCAGGTAACCGAAGATAGTGGTACTTCCTGGCGAAAAATAGAAGTAGGCAGTATCAAGGGGGTCCCGGCTACGGCCTTCGTCAATGATATCCGTGCCGATCTGTTCGATGCCGGTACGGTATATGCTGCTTTGGATAATCATAAATATGGGGACTACAAGCCCTATTTGATCAAAAGTACCGATAAGGGAAGAACATGGTCATCCATGAACGGGGATTTACCCAAGCGATTGCTTAGCTGGCGTTTGGTACAAGATCATGTGAAAAAAGACCTGCTCTTCGCGGCCACTGAGTTCGGTATTTATTTCACAAACAACGGTGGCGCAAATTGGGTACAATTAAAGGGTGGGTTACCTACCATATCCTTTAGGGACCTCACCATTCAAAGAAGGGAGAACGATCTCGTGGCCGCTTCTTTCGGTAGGGGTTTTTATGTATTGGACGATATTGGCCCCATCCGGGAGTTCAAGACTGACATGCAAAAGTCCGAGGGAACGCTTTTCAAGGTAAAACCAGCCTACTGGTATGTTGAAAAACAAGGGATATATGGCCAGGGCGATAATGATTATAAAGCGAAGAACCCACCTTTTGGTGCCGTATTCACTTATTTTCTTCCGGAAAAACTCAAATCCTTAAAAGAAACGCGCCAAGCCAGGGAAAAAGAAATGGTAAAGCAAAAAAGCGAAGTGCGCTTCCCAGGCTGGGAAGCCCTTGAAGCAGAAACAAGACAGGATTCCCTGCACCTTTTACTTACCGTTAGGAATGGCCAGGGCAAAATCGTAAACACGATCAAGGGATCCAATAAAAAAGGTTTTAATAGGGTAAATTGGAAACTGAACTATCCCGATAAAAGCGGGGAGTCCCTAAAACCGGCCAAGGGAGGGGATAACTTTTTTGGAAAAGACCTTTTGGCAACGCCAGGGGACTATACCGTAACGCTATCCAAAAGGGTAGATGGTAAGATTACCGTATTGTCCGGCCCCGAAGCTTTCAAAGTGGTACCCTTATCAAAAGGAGCCTTAAAGGGTGCTTCGTATGCGGATATTGAGACGTTTAGGGAAGAATATCAAGCTTTTCAACAAGATTTATCCGCGGCCAACTCCGTAGTGGCAAAAAAACTACTGTTGGTAGGAGCTATGAAACGTGCCATGGATAAATCCTCTAACCCGGCGGAAGACCTATCCGAAGCCATATACAGTGCAAGGCAACAATTGTTGGATATGGAAAAAGCACTGGGCGGGGATAAGACCAAAGGTGAAATAGGGGAACGCTCGGATCCCACACCGGGAGATGGCGATTTTATAGGTTTGGTGGCCTTAAAAACAGCTACGTACGGACCTACGGCCAATCATAAAGCTGCTTTGGCCAGGGCCAAACAACAATTGCAAGATATAAAGGCGAATCTAAAGGGATTGGTACATACGGTACTTCCAAAAATAGAAAAAGACCTAAAGGCGGCCGGAGCCCCTTGGATAGAGGGCCAAGGTTTGTTGCACGACCAATAGTTTAAGAGAACTTTAAGGCAGGTGCACGGCCTATTTCTGTATCTTCCATACATGAAGTATAGGCCGTGCTTTTATATCGTCGCATTGTTGTTCTTTATATCCGTTGGTAGGATCCAAGCCCAATACACCGAAAATGATTGGCAGGAGCGCGATGGGTGGATGCAGCTTCACAAACTCTATGAATGGGCGGGATTGGAAACGGGCGATACCGTAGCCGATGTGGGTTGCCATGAAGGCTATCTAAGCCTTCGCTTGGCACAGACCATAGGGACGCAAGGAAAAGTATATGCCGTTGATGTGAGAGAGGATCGCTTGGAGACCTTAAAAAGGCATGTGGCGGATAGAGAGTTACAAAATGTTAAAATTGTCCTTGGGGACTATGACAATCCCAAACTGCCCGCTGCGGCAATGGATATTGTATTTGTCATAGATACCTATCACGAAATGGTCGATTATGAATTAATGCTCTCCCATCTAAAGAATTCCCTTAAACCCGGCGGACGTATCGTTATTTTGGAAAAACTCAAGGCGCATATGAAAGGGAAACCACGTGAGCGGCAAGTGGAGGCACATACGCTATCCATAAAATATGTAAAAAAAGAGTTAAAGGATGCCGGTTTGCATCTCAGCAAGGAAGTGAAGGATTTTGGTATATGGAACGGGGAACCCGATAAACGGATGTGGGTGTTGGTCGCTACCAATCCCACCTTATAGATATTTTAAGTTTTCTTTACAATAGATATGCTCATCTATATCGTACATTTAAGTATCCCCCTTTTTGCAACTAAAACACCTGTACTATGAAAACATTTTTTATCGCCTTCCTGGCGTTCACGATGACCCTTGGTTCCGAGACGGACAAGGAAAGTATTACCACAACACTCAATTACTATATGGAAGGGGCCATGAACCGAGATTTTGCCACTTTAAAAGAGGCCTTTCATGAAAATGCGATCATGACAATAGCCGATGAAAAAGAGGGTACCTTTAAACAGGTGAATGCCCGTGAATTCTTTTCAAAAATGAAACCGGGCAAACCCCTGAAACGGACCAATACGATCGTTAGTATGGATATTGAAGGACACACCGCCATAGCGCGTCTAAAAATAGAGGATAATGAAAAGATCTTCCATGATTTTATGACGCTTCAAAAATTTAAGGACCGCTGGTTTATTGTGAACAAAAGTTTTTATCGTGAAGTAAAATAGCATATAGTATGGCACATCATTTGTGCTTTGCTATACAAACAAAATGCAAGAAATTATGAAAAAGCAAGTACTACTGATGCTTTTGGTATGCATTGGGTTCCATACGCTGGAAGCACAGACCAAGAGTGAAAAGAGACAATTAAAACTGGAGAAGGACATACAGGCCTATGAACATACCAAACGTATGATAGCCTCCGGGGACTTTACCTTCTTTGGGGAATGGCTGTTTCCTTTGGGTGGTGGTAGAATTAATTTGATAGGGAACCCCAATCATTTAAAATTTGAGGGCGGAGAGGTCGATGGTTACCTACCGTTTTTTGGGGTCATCCATAGGATCGGAGCCTATAACGGGAGGGGCGGTATCGAATTTAAAGGTGAGGCCGAAGATTATGAAGTTACGCA
>JBCBZE010000331.1:0-3848 GCA_039815505.1 Bacteroidota bacterium
CATAGAGCTGCCGGAAGATTATTACCAGGACAATAACAAAACCTATCCTGTACTTTATTATACAGATGCCAAGTGGCATCTTGAAATACTGGCTGCCTGCCAAGAATTCGTCCTTGAAGATGTTATTCTAGTTGGAATTTCGTATCAATTGGACATCAATGAAGATTTAAAAAAAGAAGTAGGAGCCCATGTGAGTAGGTTTCGCGATTACTCGATAAGCGAACACAGCAATCCAGAAATTCAGGCAAAGTATCAGTTAGGTCAGGCCAATAATCATCTCGATTTTATTCGCAATGACGTGATTACATATGTTGACAAAACCTATCGCACAGACCCAAATAGTCGTACGTATTTTGGGTATTCACTGAGTGGTGAATTTGGTGCTTATATCCTATTGACACAACCCGATACCTTTAACAATTACATTATTGGAAGTCCAACGGTTAGAGGTGAAGTCGATCACTTAACGAAATTGAATGCCAAATTTGGACCTTTCGAGGCCTCGGACAGCAACTCAAGTTTAAACGCCAATGTTTTTATTGCCTACGGTTCATTGGAAGAAGAGAGAGTGGTTGCGCCCATGGAGGCGTTTATTAAATTATTAAATGATAGAAGAGATACAGGTTTGTCTGTATATAAAGAAGTTATTGAGGGAAATCATAGTACTGCATTCCCTACAACAGCAGTTCGCAGTGCCGCTTGGTTGTCTTCTTTATTGAGTCCTGTTTCAAGTTTGGGCAATGAGGTCTCATTTTGGTCAACGCCACGCCTCAATAACGCCTATGTCACTACTACTCCGGAGGATAGAAAAGATGGGGTATTGGTTGACACCTTAGCGGTGAACAATAAAGACCAGGAGGCGATTCTCCAACTTTCCCAAGAGATTTTTGATGGCAAATACGGCAATTACGATGCGCTGCTTATTTCGCATAAAAATAAACTGGTGTATGAATCCTATTATAAAAAGGGCCGTGTCAATGTGCCGCACGGACAAGCCTCGGCCGTAAAAGGGTATACCAGTTTGGTGTTGGGAAGAGCCATTGAAATGGGATATTTGAGCATGGACGATCTCGACAAACCGTTGATCCATTTCTTAAACGAGTTGGATCTTAAAAAATTTGCACCGGGAGCGGAGAAAATTACGTTGCATAAAGCATTGACCATGCAGGGCGGATTGACGATCGACCGGGAAAAATGGAAAGAAATGGAGAACGATTCGGTTCGCTTACAAGGGCAGGGGCTGGTTCAGACCTTGCTTGAATCTACCGAGCCCATTACCGATGCTTCACAAACCTATTTGTACGGTAATTTTAATCCCATCATGGTAATGACGGTCATTGATGCGGTGGTGCCGGGAACGGCAGAGGATTTTATTAAAACGGAACTCCTGGATAAACTGGGTATTACCAATTATGACTGGTCAACACACATCAGTGGATTACCACAAGCCGGATGGAAAGCCCGTCTTACATCCCGCGACATGCTTAAATTAGGTCATTTGGTGCAAAATAAGGGGAAATTGAACGGAAAACAGCTGATTTCCGTAGCCTATCTTGAAAAAGCGACGAGCGGTATCGTACAACCTGCCATCGATTGGATGCCCAAGAACTATCGTTATGGGTATTTTTGGTATTATACCCCTATAGCCATAGGGAACAAAAGTTATGATATGACATTGGCTTGGGGAGGGGGAGGTCAGCGCGTTATGGTGGTCGAAGAATTGGACTTGACCATTGTCATCTCAGGTCACGATAGGGATGATGACAAAATCATGAAACCCATTTTCGAAACAGTTGTGCCGGCGTTCGTAGAACAATAACTCACATGCACAGCCGTATCATGTTTATCGGAAAAACGGTAATGGTTCCATTCGTCCCATGAATAGTAAAAAATAATAGGGTTAGTTGCTTTTATTAGTATTTTAGAAGCTCCAAAGGATTAGGATACCATGAAGAAATCAAGATGTGATGGCGCATCCCGATTATTGACCGAATACCGCAATAGTACTAAAAAAATGATGCGACCCCCCCTTTTTATTATACTGATGCCACTGCTCATCGGTATATCCTGTAAGACGGAGAAAAAAGACAATTTCCAGATTTTGCGTTCCAAGGAACTGGCCATTAAAAATAAGGTGCACAACCAATTGCTCGACATAGAAAAAGAGCAGGGTTGGAAGTTACTTTTTGACGGCAAAACCCTTAACGGTTGGCATTTGTTCAATAAGCCGGACTCCACCCGATTCTCGGCCTGGGAAGTACAAAAAGGCACGCTGTTTTGTAATGCTACCGACGAAACCAAAATATTTGGGGATTTGGTAACCGATGACGAATTTGAAAACTATGAGCTGGTGTTCGATTGGCAGATGGCACTCCGGGGAAACGGAGGTGTTTTCATCAATGTACAGGAGTCCCCGGAATATACGGCTACCTATCAGACGGGACCGGAATACCAGCTATTGGAGCCCGAACATATGGATACTAAAACCCCTTTGAAACGACCCGGTTGCCTGTGGGGACTATCGCCTCAATTAAATGAGGTGGAGGCCAAACCCACCGGACAATGGAACACGGCCAGGATCATTCAACAAGAGGGAAAGATCCAATTCTACCTCAATGGCAAAATGACCGCAGAAGAAGATTTAACATCCCTAGACTGGCAGAACAAAATTATCAGCTCCCGTTTTAAAGATTCCCCTGGTTTTGGAGAGGCTACCCAAGGGAAAATCGCGCTACAGCACTGGTACTTCGAGGCTTGGTTCCGCAATATGAAAATCCGCGAACTTTAGGAGAATGTGGTATGTATCAACTTAGGCCCATGTCTTCACGGTCAAAGATGACGATACCATAACCAAGGAATGCCTTAAAATTTATGTTCTAGTGTTGGGAAGCCAGTGGAATCCCGATCATACCATTGGGTTGGGCGATTATCAGTATCTTTATGAAGTCACATAAATTCCAGAAATATGAAAATTATCATGTATTTTTTATTGGTTGCCTTGGTACTTACCGCTTCATGTAAGGAAAAAGCAACCTCCAAGCCCGAAACGGAAGCTAATTCGGAAATACTCGCTGTAAAAGTGAACGGAACCGAAGTAACGTATACCTCGGACACTACCCACTTAAAGGGCTATATTGCCTATGATGAGAACAAAAAAGAGAAACGACCGGGGATACTTGTCGTACATGAATGGTGGGGACACAACGATTATGTGCGGGAGCGGGCCAATATGCTCGCTGAACTGGGTTATACCGCTATCGCCATAGATATGTATGGTGATGGGAAACAAGCGGATCACCCGGACGATGCCGGTAAGTTTGCCATGAGCGTTATGACCAACCTACCGGAAGCAACGGCCCGTTTCAATGCAGCGATCGACTTACTGAAACAACATGCATCCGTAGATACGGAAAAACTAGCCGCAATCGGGTATTGTTTCGGAGGAAGTGTGGCATTGACCATGGCGAACAACGGTGCTGATCTAGATGCTGTTGCGGCCTTTCATAGCGGGGTTGCCTTGCCCGTAATGCCGAACAAGGACCTAAAAGCACGTGTCTTGGTATGCAACGGTGCGGATGATCCTTTTGTAAGTGCGGAATCTATTACTGCATTTAAAACGGCCATGGACTCTGTTGGGGCCTCCTATGAATACATTGCTTACCCAGGTGTAAAGCATAGCTATACCTCCAAGGAGGCAGATGCCAACGCAGCGAAATTTAAATTGCCCTTGGCCTATGATGCCGATGCCGACCAAAAATCATGGGAAAGCCTGCAACAATTGTTCAAGGACGTTTTTTAGTCCTGTAGTGATAGTAGAGAACGATAGATAGAAATGTAGGTCAAAATAC
>JBCBZE010000383.1:0-2953 GCA_039815505.1 Bacteroidota bacterium
CTGATTTCCTTCAACGTTTGCTTCTTCGGATTCCGTATATTCGGAATCCGTTATGGCGAGGTTCGAAAATATATTCAACTTAACGTCTGTATTTCCGGAAAAGAACGTATGGGCCAAATTCCAATCGACAAAACTCTCTATGCCGTAAATAAAAGCAGTACCTATATTACCCCTGAAACGAACTATCCGACCTGTTTCCACAAGTTCCCCGGCCGCGTTTATCCTTTCCTCGTTTCTTAAGACTTCACCTAAACGATCATCGTACAACAAGCCAAAAACGCTTGTGTCAAAGGAAAGTATTTCCTTAAAACGTCCACGGACACCAATATCCGTGGAGAAACCACTTTCGTCACTTATGTTCTCATCGACTTGAAAAGAAGGGTTTACCACACGAATATCATTAAAGGTCACCGATCTAAAATTCTCCGAAAAATTCCCATAAAGTTCCGTTGTCTGTCCTATTTTGTAGGTGGCACCCAAACCTAGAAGTACAAAACTTCTATCAAAAATCCTGTTATCCGGTACTTCTTCATTAAGTAACGGGTTCCCGGCAAGGTCCAGCACAATATTTTTAAAGCTCCCTTCACTTTCTGTTCGTATGTGTTCAAAACGCAGACCGGGAACCAAGGTTAATCTTTCCGATAGGTTAAAAATATTCTCTGCAAAAACAGCTAGGTTCAGATTGGGGAAATCAAAATTGGACTGTCGCTCAAAATTAGGAAACTCATCCTCCGCAAAACTAAAGTCGGGTCCGCTATCGGCAGTCCCCGGCCCTTGACGTTGATCGTTTGCGGACTGATAATATTTGGACCCTATCAAAAATACAGCGTCTTTTTTTCCTAGGGTATAACGCGTTAGTAATCTGGCCTCCGCACCCCAATTCAAAAAATTATCCAGAAGGAACTCTCTTGGAGCCTCCAGATCATCTTCTTGTGAAACCCTGTTTGTTCTAAAACCAAGTGCATTTCTAGAGGCATCCAAGGTAAAAAGAGTAAGACTAAAGTCGGTCTTAGATGAAAATTCATGGTCTAATCGTAGTGAAAACAGGTTCCAATCTACCCCGAACCAGTTTCTTTCCCTATTACTAAACGTAGGGTCTTCAATAAACTGGGCATCTGTAAGACCTCCTGGTTGTTGTGCCAAATAATTCTGAATGGTGGCTTCGAACGTAAGTTTGGTCCTATCATTAAATGTATATCCCAAATGGGCAAAATAGTTTCTTGAACTGTAGTCAGAATTTGGCCTAAAACTACTGCCTTCCTTATAATTGAAATAAGTGTAATAACTAAATTTGCCTGTAGTTCCACTTAAACTATTAAAGCTGGTGAACAGGCCGTAAGAACCTAATGTTTGTCTACTTATCCACTCGATTTCCTTATTGGGATTCGGTTTCTTGAACACAAAATTAAGTAAGCCACCAAATTGTGTTCCATATTGCAGGGATGCCGCACCACGCACCACTTGTATTTCGCTCAATGCCTCTGCGGGAGGTGTATAATAACTTTCGGGATAACCCAAAACATCTGCGCTAATATCGTACCCGTTTTGCCTTGTATTAAAATTAGTGGTACGGTTGGGGTCCAGTCCCCTACCCCCAATATTTAGCTGAAGACCCGCATCCCCATTTTCATAGATATTAAGGCCCACTACCTGGCTATATATTTGTCTAGAATTGTTTGCGGCAAGATTCCCCGTTAGTTGGTCCAGCAGCACCACTTCGCTCTTTTTGCCCGCATAAATGGCCGTTCCTTCTACTTTCCTCAATTGTTTTAAGGCAAAAAGCTTCTCTCGTTGTTGAATTAAAACCACCTCGGAAAGTTCCTCACCAAGGGCTCTCAAACCCAGATCATACCTGTAGTTATCGCCTTTCATATCAATGACCATCTCCTCTATCTTATACCCAAAGGAAAAGACCACTATGGTATATGATCCGGAGGGCACATTCTTAAACTCATATTTTCCGGCCCCATTCGTAATTGTCAACTTCTCCAGTTCCTTAAGGTAAACCTCGGCATCGGCTACCGGTTCTTTTTTTTCGTCACTAACCGTACCGGTTAAATTAAATTGGGCAGAAGCGGAAGCTATTGTAAAAAATAGAAGGGTGAACTTTTTAAATTCCTTTAATGTCATCTTTAAATGGTATAATCCAACTTTTATGTTTAAACGATTCCCGTTGTTTGGTAAGGTCTATATTTGGGTCTATAAAGGGTGTACTTAGACGTCCGTTCAAAGCCACGCGACTATCTACATAGATTTCAATATTTCTATGCCCAAGGGCATAGAAATGCTCTTCCAGGAACTTGGCATACTGTAATATAAAATCGGACTGAGTGGCCATTTGTTTTTCCTGAAATGATGTTAAGAATTCGGTATTGTCCACATAAAACCATTTACCGTTTTGTCCGTTCACGACCTTGAATTGCGTGTATCCCGCTTTTTCGGTGAGCATTACCCGCCAAGAGAACCGGTACCCCTCTTCTGTCCAGAAAAGTTCACCGGGATATAAAAGATACCGGAATGGGAATAGTAGCTGAATTGCGAAAAAAAGTATCAAAACACTGGTTACAAGCTTGAAAAATAGTTTATTTTTTAACGAAAACTGTCGTTTATTTTCAAAATAACCTGTATTTACCCTAAGCAACTTGGCAATAACATTCAATATTTTTTTGTGTAACCGCGCATCAAAAAAGATAAGTGCTGAGAAAATCATGATATAGGGAAACATTCCTATGGGGAACAGTACCCGCGTAAGCACATGAAAAATAACCACTAGCATAAAAGCAAACCAACGTGTTCTGCTCCATAGCAATAAAAAAGGTATACTAAGATCATAAAGTGCCCCGCCCCAACTAAAGGCATAATGCATCCATTCTTCACCGAAGTAATTCCCCAGTATCGGAACATCGAATTTAGAGGGCAACCATATCTTCAATGGCATGGCCCTAAATAACCA
>JBCBZE010000321.1:0-3998 GCA_039815505.1 Bacteroidota bacterium
CTCTCCAAAAAGTACGGCCTCCCGTTCCCGGTCGTTTTTCAAGACCGCCAATAAGGGTTCATTGATCTCTACACCCTTTACCCGCTGACCTAAAAGCATTTCGTTTGACTTGCCAATAATAATTTCGCCCAAATTGCCGATTAAAGGTGGGAAATTTTCCAATGAAAAATCCGTAACGTTAAAAATAGAAAAAGCAGCATTGGAAATTGGACTTATTTCTTCGGTCTGATTGTAGTTGTTTTTTTCGAAACTACTCTGCACTTTGTTTAAGAAACCCCAATCTGTTTTTGAACCTGTAATCGTAAATATATTAGCGTTTTTCCGCTTAACATAATCATAAATGGAACTAAAGGAAGCGTTCGGTTGATATAAGATAAAAAGAGATGTGTCATCGAGGTCCTTAAGGCCACTATTCGGTTTTCTAACCGTTACACTCCGCTGTTCGTTACTTTCGATACTCTTTATCAAAGCGCCAATATCTGGATGTAATACATCTGAGATGATCACAATTTTAGTTTTCTCATCAATGACCTCTATGGCCATATCCTTTCTATTGTTTTGAACATTTTTTTCATTACGTAGTGGGCTTGCTTCTACCCGTAAGGTTTTTAAACCCACGGTATCCGCACTTAATACGGTATTGATGATTTTGCTGTTGGAACTGTTTGAAAACGCTATGGTTTCCGAAAACACCCGTTTTCCGTTAACCGAAATACTTACAGAGGTATTTACGGGTCCGGCGCCTTCATAGGATACGTAAATCTCCACGGGATATTTATTCTTTAGAAAAGCGTACTTATTAAGGTTTACCTTGTCTATACGTATGTCTTCATATCTGGTAGTATCCCCTAAAACAATGGGGTAAACGGGGAAACCTTCGTTGCCGCTGTAATAGCCATAATCCTGCCCGAGTGTTTGGTTGCCATCGGTCAATAAAAGTATGGCTGTATTGGATTGGGCATAAATCTCATCTATACCGATCAAGGCATTGGTTATATCGGTGTTTTTTTCCTTAAATGATAGGGTGTCCATCTCCTTAAGGGCAGTACCAAAGCTATATTGGTCCGTACTATATTGATCTTGTAGCGCTCCATTCTCTTCCAATTGTTTCAAAATCTCCGCTGTACCCATTTTACCCATTGATGGGTCGATAGAAGAAGAGTTATCTGCCAAAATAACAAGATTGGCCTTCTCCAACGCATAGGAGTTTTTAGTGAACTTAGGGTTAATGAGCAATAGAAAGGTACAAAACAGGGTCAAAAACCGTAAAAAAGAGAGCAAAACATGTAGTTTGGCCCTACTCTTGGTCTTGTAGTAGTATTGAAAAAGTACAATGGCCAAGGAAACTACAGCCGCTACCATAATCAATACCAAAGTACCTGTCTGCATATTTTTATTTGTTTGCCGATAATGTTAGGCCGATCATGAATTTCTCTAAATAACGTAAAGCACTATCCAGGCCGTGTCCATTGGCACCGAGCTATGTTAGCATTCCCCCATCAACATTAACCACTTGTCCGGTAATATAAGCGGAAAGATCGGACGCTAAAAACAAACAGGCGTTTGCTACATCCTCTGGGGAGCCGCCGCGTTTCAGGGGAATGGCATCTCGCCAACCCTGTACTACCTTTTCGTCTAATTTATCGGTCATCTCTGTTTCTATGAATCCCGGGGCAATGGCATTACACCGAATGTTCCTTGAGCCCAGTTCCAATGCGACCGACTTGGTAAAACCTATCATTCCCGCTTTGGAAGCTGCATAATTGGCTTGTCCTGCATTTCCCTTAACGCCCACAACACTGCTCATATTTATTATGGAACCTTTGCGCTGCTTCAATAAGGAACGCTGTACCGCCTTTGTCATATTAAAAACCGACTTTAGATTGGTTTCTATGACTCGATCAAAATCCTCTTCGCCCATACGCATCAAAAGATTATCCTTAGTGATTCCTGCGTTATTTATCAGCACATCAATGCCTTCAAAATCCTGTAGAATCTGTGCAACCAATTGTTCGCTGGCCTCAAAGCTAGCTGCATTGCTCTTATAGGCTTTTGCCGTAACACCTTTAGCCATTAATTCCTTTTCCAATTCCAAGGCCGGCGCCTCACTGGAACTGTACGTAAAAGCTACATTGGCTCCGTGATCGGCAAATACTTCTGCAATTCCTTTACCAATACCTCTGCTGGCACCGGTTATTATCACATTCTTCCCCTCTAAAAGTTTCATATCCTGGTTATATTTCTTTGGTTGCTGTTCAAATATAGGTTTTGTTTAAGATAATGGCGAAAAAAAATCCCGGTCATAGCGGGATTTTATCATAGTATTAACGGTTTTTTTATCCCATTACTTCTTTCACCTTAAGACCGATCTCCGCTGGGGAATCCACCACGTGTATACCACATTCTTTCATAATTCTCTTTTTGGCTTGTGCCGTATCGTCACTACCGCCAACTATAGCACCTGCATGTCCCATAGTTCTTCCGGCAGGCGCCGTTTCCCCTGCTATGAAACCAACAATGGGTTTTTTACTTCCACTCTCCTTGTACCAATGGGCCGCATCAGCTTCCAATTGACCGCCTATTTCACCGATCATTACCACACAGTGGGTCTCCGGGTCATTGATCAAAAGTTCCACGGCTTCTTTTGTGGTCGTTCCGATAATAGGGTCTCCCCCTATACCAATAGCAGTGGTGATACCCAGTCCTTGCCGTACTACCTGATCTGCCGCTTCATAGGTAAGCGTTCCGGATTTGGATACTACACCTACATGTCCTTTTTCAAAGACAAATCCCGGCATAATGCCCACCTTGGCCTCACCTGGCGTAATTACTCCCGGACAATTGGGGCCAACCAATCTACAGTCCTTATCACTGATATAATTATTGGCCTTTACCATATCGGCCACAGGAATTCCCTCGGTGATCGTAATAATAACTTTAATCCCGGCATTAGCGGCTTCCATAATGGCATCCGCGGCAAAAGCCGGCGGAACAAATATAATCGTCGTATCCGCCCCAACTTTTTGTACGGCCTCTTCCACGGTATTGAACACAGGTTTTCCCAGATGCTCCTGTCCCCCTTTCCCGGGGGTTACACCACCTACGATATTGGTACCGTACTCGATCATTTGTTCTGCGTGGAACGTTCCCTCGCTACCGGTAAAACCTTGTACTATTATTTTGGAATCCTTATTGACTAATACACTCATTCTCTATTGTTTTTGCTGCACAAAAATATGTGTTTGAAATGAATTTGATATACTCTTTGTTTTATTATTCCTTTAATTTCTCTATAATGAAAGGTATTCGCTTTACATGGGCCATTTGTTTTAGCTTTTCCCGGGCTTCTTCCGCCGGACTTCCAAAATAGGTCTTACCGCCTTCCAAGGATTTGGCAATACCCGTTTGTGCCAAGATAACGGCTTTTTTTCCAATCGTGGCACCACTGGTAACACCTACCTGGCCCCAAAGGGTCACCTCGTCCTCTATGACCACACATCCGGCAATTCCGGTTTGAGAGGCGATCAAGCATTTTTCTCCTATTACCGTATCGTGACCTACCTGTATCTGGTTATCTAATTTTGAACCTTTTTTAATTCGAGTATCTCCCGTAACTCCCCTATCTATGGTACAAGATGCGCCTATATCCACATTATCTTCTATAACCACCCTACCACCGGAAAGTAATTTATCATACCCTTCCGGTCTGTTTTTATAATAAAAAGCATCGGCCCCAAGTACGGTTCCGGCATGAACGGTAACGTTGTTTCCCAGAACGCAATTGTCGTAAATGGATACGTTGGAATGTATCAGGCAATTGTCACCGACAACTACGTTATTGCCGATAAATACATTGGGCTGTACCACTGTGTTTTCACCAATTACTGCTGATTTGGCTATGGTGCCCTTAGCTGGTTCAAATGGCTTAAAAAAAAGAGTAAGTTTATTAAAATCCCGAAAAGGATCGTCCGAAATCAACAGCGCCTTTCCATCTGGGC
>JBCBZE010000001.1:0-48471 GCA_039815505.1 Bacteroidota bacterium
GCCACCAGGTTCGGTTCAGGTTGGGCGTGGTTATGCGTTCATAAAGGAGGAAAAGTTGAAGTTTGTTCTACCGCAAATCAGGATAATCCACTAATGCCGGATATCGGATGTGATGGTTTTCCGATATTGGGACTGGATGTTTGGGAACATGCGTACTATTTAAATTATCAAAATAAAAGACCCGATTATATCAGTGCATTTTTCAATGTAATCAATTGGGATAGGGTGGCAAGCAATTACGCCGCCAATAAGTAAGAATTTTATAGCACATTCTTAAAACACCGCCCTTGGTATTCGGGGCGGTTTTTTTATGGTCTGAGGTAAAATAGAAAAGGGCGGAGAAGTCTCCGCCCTTTTCGTCCCAAATCTTACCATAAACTTAACCTACTTATGCTATGGCAGTACTAAATTACTGGTATTGTGAGAAATAACAAAGGATTTTTAAGAAATTTTAGGGAATTGAGAAGGACATTTTTTTGTTTGAACGTGTCATTGAAGTAGAAAATCCATTCTAAAATGCTGATTATCAGCAATAAAAAAGGCGGAGCGTAGCTCCACCTTTTTTCCCCAAATCTTACCATGAACTTAACCTACTTATGCTATGGTTCTCCAAATGTATTGCAAAGTGTCACCAGGAAAAAAGGTTTTAGATGAATGCCGATATAATCGGTTGAAATGCCATTCCAAAAAAATAGATGATAAATGATGAGGAAAAAGCGTACAATTTTGAGCATCGCAAAATAAAAAAGGTGGAGAAGTCTCCACCTTTTTTGCCCCAAATCTTACCATGAACTTAACCTACTTATGCTATGGCGAGTCTAATGTAATTTGGGTTTGCTCCCCAATGGCCATAAAGACGATAAAAAGCACAAATTATCGATGAAATGCAAAAAATCATGCACTTTATCGATAAAACCTTCAGTACGCCCTTTGATTTTTTCCCTCGTAAAAGTTAATAAAAGCTCTATTTACTACTCTGTTACCTCCGGGTGTGGGGTAGTTCCCCGTAAAATACCAGTCCCCTAGATTCTTGGGACAGGCATTATGGAGATTTTCTATATTCTGGTAAATAATTTCTACTTCTGCATTGATATCCCTTGGACTTAAAAGCGCTCCGATTTTTTTGGAAATCTCCACAGCGGTAAAGGGTGCATAGAACTCTTTTACGTAGTTCACCACATCTTTATCCTTTGTATTGATTTGCTTCAAGCACTTTTTGTAAATAGTGTCCACGATATCCATGGAATGTTTATCCTTATGGAGTGCCAAAGCCGCTCTAAATGCTATAAAGTCCTCTAATTTTGCCATGTCAATTCCATAACAATCGGGATATCTTATTTGAGGGGCAGAGGATACCACAACGATTTTCTTTGGTGAAAGCCTATCCAAAATGCGAAGTATACTCTTATTAAGTGTCGTACCACGTACAATACTATCATCGATGATAACCAGGTTGTCATTTTCTTTTACAGATCCATAGGAGATATCATAAACATGTGTTACCAAATCGTCCCTGCTGCTATCCTGTGTTATAAACGTCCGTAATTTGGCATCTTTAATAGCAACCTTTTCTATCCTGGGGCGTACTTCTAAAATCTCGTGCAACTCTTCTTTGGTGATTTTTGCCCCTTTAGAAAGAATTTGTTCCTCTTTTTTCTTATTGAGGAAGTTTTGAGCTTCTTTTACCATACCCAAAAAAGAAGTTTCAGCAGTATTGGGTATATAGGAGAATACAGTGTTCTTAATATCTCCACCAATTGACGATAGGATTTGGGGGAAAAGTAATTTACCCAATTCTTTTCGTTCTTGGTATATTTCTTTATCGCTTCCCCTTGAAAAATAGATTCGCTCAAAAGAACACGCTTTACGTTCCAAAGGTTTTAGTATTTCCTGCGTTGAGACCTTACCATCTTTTTTTATGATGATTGCATTTCCGGGTTCCAACTCCTTTACGGCATCATATTTTATATTGAAAACCGTTTGTATGGCGGGTCTTTCCGAAGCGACCACGACCACTTCATCATCCTGATAATAGTAGGTAGGGCGTATGCCCGATGGGTCTCTGAGAACAAAGGCATCCCCATGTCCCAATAACCCGGTCATGGCATAACCTCCGTCCCAATTCTTAGCGGCTTTTCTTAAAATTTTAGCGATGTTCAATCGCTCTGCAATTAAGGGCGAAGCTTCTCTTTTGTTATATCCTTCTTTTTTTATTTCCTTATAAAGCTTGGCAACGGCATCGTCCAAAAAATGACCTATTTTTTCCATTACGGTCACTGTATCGGCCATTTCCTTAGGATGTTGCCCTAGCTCTACCAAATTCCCAAAAAGCTCATGAACATTGGTCATGTTAAAATTACCGGCAACGATAAGATTCCGGTGCATCCAATTATTCTGTCTTAAAAAAGGATGTACGCTTTCGATGCTGTTTTTGCCAAAGGTACCATACCGTACATGTCCAAGAAGTAGTTCGCCTATGTATGGGATATGCTTTTTTTGTTTGGCAACATCGTCAATATATTCGGGATGTTCCTTTAGTGTAGTATTTATTCTGTCGTTGATCTGGGCAAAAATATCTTGAATAGGCTGTGATTTCACGGAGCGAACCCTGCTCATATATCTTTCTCCGGCGGACATATCCAATTTTATACTGGCAAAACCGGCGCCATCCTGTCCTCTATTATGCTGCTTTTCCATCATGAGATACATCTTGTTTACCCCATAAAATGCAGTACCGTATTTTTCTTTATAATATTCCAAAGGTTTTAATAACCTGATAAGTGAAATTCCACACTCGTGCTTAATGGCGTCGCTCATTAACTATAAAATTAAAAAAGCCCCGAGAACCGGGGCATGTGTTTATTGTAATTCAATATCAAATTGTGTTAACTCCTTAAATTGATGCAATCGCTGATCCACTTCTTTTTTATCCAAATTCTTTAACCTTTGCGTACCAAACTTTTCCACCGAAAAAGAGGCTAAATTGGAACCGTGGATAATGGCATTCTTTAAATTATTGAAAGAAGCGTTTTTGGTTTGCGCCAAATATCCGGCAAAACCACCGGCAAATGTGTCCCCTGCACCAGTAGGATCAAATACTTCTTTTAACGGTAGCGCCGGGGCAAAGAAGATATGTTCCCCATGAAATAAAAGTGCTCCATGCTCTCCTTTTTTTATTACCACAAATCTTGGTCCCATTTCCTGAATTTTTGCGGCAGCCGTTACTAAGGAATACTCATTGGTCAGTTGTCTGGCCTCCTCATCATTAATGGTAATGACATCAATATGTTTTATAACTTGTAGGAGCTCGTCCCAACTATTGTCCATCCAAAAATTCATGGTATCCAAGATAATCAGTTTTGGCCTTACCTTCATTTGGTTGATGACGCTCATCTGTATATTTGGGTGCAGGTTACCTAGCATGATTACATCGGCGTCTTTAAAATTTTCTGGGACAATCGGATTAAAATCAGCAAGTACGTTTAGCTCGGTAACCAAAGTATCCCTTGAATTTAAGTCATTATGGTATTTGCCGCTCCAAAAAAAACTCTTGCCTTCCTTTATGATCTCTATACCCGAAATATCGATATCCTTATTCGATAATAAATCCAGATATTCTTGGGACATATCCCCACCAACAACGGAAACAATGGCGGATTTTACATTAAACTGGGATGCGGCCAGTCCTATAAAAGGTGCCGAGCCTCCCAAAATTTTGTCTGTCTTTCCAAATGGGGTCTCAATGGCATCATATGCAACGGTTCCCACAATTAAAAGTTTACCCATTTATTTTAATAATTTGCTGCAAATATACATTTTTGAATACCCAATCCGACAGCTACAGGGACTAAATTTAAAGTGTTATTACTTCCGTCCGAAATCGGCGGGGATTTCTCCCCAGGCTTTTGTCTCCCATTTAACAATTTTTGTACTATAACTATTATTTTCCAACCAGGTAATGCCCCGTCGGATCAATTCAAAAACGGCCTTGTTCTTTTTGGTTTCCTTTAGTTTGGTGTTACAGCTTTTTTTACGGACCCAACTCATTGCAGTTCTAGAATCCGTATATATAATTCTATCACTCTTACTTTTTTTTAAATAGGCAAGTCCGTGTATTAATGCTAGAAATTCTCCAATATTATTGGTTCCCTGTTCAAAAGGGCCTTGTTTGAACAACTCTTTACCCGTCCGTGTATCGACCCCACGATATTCCATAATTCCCGGATTACCACTAGATGCGGCGTCAACGGAAATTGATCGATAATTAGGATTTCCTATTTTTGCCAATTGCTCTTTGGAGAGGGCCATTTTTGAGGTTTTTTTCCCCGTATAGTCAGTATAATCACCGTTGTAGGCGTTCTTGGCCTCCACAAATGTTGGAAAAGATTTATATTGAGCTCCCTTAAAACCACTAATGGCAGCTTTACAATCGTCCCAAGAAGTATAGATGCCCGGGCGTTTGCCTTTCCAGACCGTATAAAATTTTTCTTTTTTGGCCATTACTGCTTCAACAAAATCCTTTCTATGATTTTTGGAAAATATTCATATTCCAATTGATGTACTTTTTTAGCAATGATTTCGGCCGTGTCCTGTTTTAAAACTTTCACCTTAGCTTGATGAATGATGCCTCCTTCATCATAATTTTCGTTTACAAAATGTACGGTAATACCCGTTTCTTCTTCTTGGTTTTCCAAGACCGCTTTATGCACATTTATGCCGTACATGCCCTTGCCCCCGTATTTAGGTAATAGCGCCGGATGGATATTGATAATTTTGTTGGGAAAATTTTGAACAAGATTTTTTGGTATTTTTAATAGAAATCCGGCAAGAACAATAAGATGGGGGTTAAAAGCCTTGAGGATATCCAAGATACAACTTGAGTTAAAAAAAGCAGTCTTGTTAAAATATAAAAGACTGATATTCAATCTTTCACAACGCTCTATAACTTTGGCTTCCTTTTTATTGGTAAGTACGCAGACAACACTAATATTCGGATGGTCTTTGAAGTAATGCACTATGTTTTCAACATTGGAGCCAGAACCGGAAGCAAAAAGAACAATATGTTTCATGCAATATAAGACCTTACCAGAAGTAAAATTTTTTGCGCTAAATTAATACTCTTGAGGCTAAATTGCTTAAATTACGAGACATTTTAACCACAAATAGTGTAATTAATCCAAAGTTTTTTATTTTTGCCAACGATTTAAATTTTAAAAACCAAAATTATTATGTCAGATATTGCATCAAGAGTAAAAGCTATCATTGTTGATAAGTTAGGTGTTGATGAAAATGAAGTTGTAGCCGAAGCTAGCTTTACAAACGACCTAGGGGCGGATTCATTGGATACGGTTGAGTTGATAATGGAATTCGAAAAGGAATTTGATATCCAAATCCCAGATGATCAAGCTGAGAATATTGCAACAGTTGGCCAAGCCATAAGCTATATAGAAGAAGCAAAGTAATTTATGCTATCTTGGACAAGATTAAAAATATCCATGCGGTAACCATGCTGCATGGATAATTTTTTTTAATTTACACTTGACTTAAGAATTAAATAAATTGGGTTCAATGCAATTAAAGCGAGTTGTAGTTACCGGTATGGGGGCATTAACACCCATTGGTAATAATATCGAACAGTATTGGAATGGTCTAAAAGAAGGTAAAAGCGGTTCAGCACCGATCACCTATTATGACACTGAAAAGTTTAAGACCAAATTTGCCTGTGAAGTAAAGAACTATGATCCGGCTAATTTTTTTGATAGAAAAGAAGCTCGTAAACTGGATCGTTTCGCACAATATGCCCTAGTTTCTTCCGATGAGGCTATAGCCGATTCCAAATTGGATTTGGAGAAAGTGGATAAGTTCAGGGTAGGTGTTGTTTGGGGAGCCGGAATTGGCGGATTGGAAACTTTCCAAAATGAAGTACTGAACTTTGCGGAGGGTGACGGTACCCCTAGATTCAATCCTTTTTTTATTCCCAAGATGATCGCAGACATTGCTCCGGGAAACATTTCCATTAAACATGGTTTTATGGGACCAAACTATACTACCGTATCTGCATGCGCATCGTCCGCGAACGCGATGATAGATGCTTTAAACTATATCCGTTTAGGATATTGTGATGTTGTGGTCACCGGTGGAAGCGAGGCCGCCGTTACGATGGCAGGTATGGGAGGATTTAATGCAATGCATGCATTATCTACAAGGAACGAGAGTCCGGAAACCGCTTCAAGACCTTTTGATGCGACAAGGGATGGTTTTGTTCTGGGCGAAGGAGCCGGGGCACTTATTTTAGAAGAATACGAGCATGCGAAAGCCAGAGGAGCTAAAATATATGCAGAATTGATAGGTGGTGGACTGTCTAGTGATGCCTACCATATGACCGCACCCCATCCAGAAGGTATAGGGGTAGAGCGGGTAATGCAAAATTGTTTGAACGACGCCGGACTTAAACCGGAGGATGTAGATACCATCAACACACATGGTACTTCTACACCCTTGGGCGATGTTGCCGAACTTAAGGCGATAACCAAGGTCTTTGGCGAGCACGCGGCCAATATCAATATCAATTCTACTAAATCAATGACAGGCCACCTTTTAGGAGCCGCTGGTGCCATTGAGGCCATAGCTTCTATTCTTGCAATGGAACATAGCTTGGTGCCTCCTACGATAAATCATACCACCGTAGATGAAAGCATTGACCCAAAATTGAATTTGACGCTCAACAAGGCCCAGAAAAGGGAAGTTAAGGTTGCTATGAGCAATACTTTTGGATTTGGAGGCCATAATGCCTGTGTATTATTTAAAAAAATCGGCTAAATCAAAAGATGAGTTTTACATCCAAAATATTTAATTCCCATCCTAAAGAAGATGGGGATTTTTTTTTGGGTATAACAAGGATCTTAGGATTTAAGCCTAGAAACCTAAAAGTATATAAAAAAGCTTTTCTGCATCGTTCCGCCAATCAAAAAGATAAAAACGGAACCCCTATGAATTATGAGCGTTTAGAGTTTCTGGGCGATGCCATGCTTGGAACTATCATCTCTAAACACCTATATAATGAAGTGCCCGGTGGTGATGAAGGATATCTTACCAAAATGCGATCAAAGATTGTAAGTAGGGAACATCTAAATGAATTGGGAAAAGATCTTAACCTTATAGAGTTTGTACAGAGCCGTATCCCCAAATCACATTTTGGTGATAATATTCATGGCAACGTTTTCGAGGCCTTGGTAGGTGCAATTTATTTGGATAGGGGCTATAAATATTGTGAAAGATTCATCAGCCAAAAAGTGATAGAGCCCTATGTGGATATAGAACAATTGGAAGGCAAGGTAATTAGTTACAAAAGTCTTGTTATAGAATGGTGCCAAAAACAGAAAAAAGCATTTCATTACGATGTTTATGATGATACCGGAAAAGATACCTTAAAACATTTTGCGGTCAAACTTACCATAGATAATAAGATTATGGCGAAGGCCAGGGCAACCTCCAAAAAAAAAGCGGAAGAGAAGGCATCCAAGAGAGCCTATTTTGCATTGCAGGACAGAATGGATAAATCGTAAAAGTTTTTAGGCAACTCCAACGTTTTCGTTACTTCAGATGGATCTAAACCACTATATTATCTAGGCTGGTTTCTTTATTAATTATATATTTACTTTTTCATACTTGGGGTATGGCGGTACACAAAATTTCAGAAGATTTTTATGAAGACTCGTTTGCGTTGATTGCCGTGCACAGCAGTATGGAGGATTATGCCATGGCATATACCATTAATTTGCATTTAAAATGTAACCTACAAAGGTCACGTACAGATTTGGATGTTTCGAGACAGACTTCTTTCCCCATTTTTGAATGGAAGGATTTGGATAATGATGCATATTGGACTTTAATATCCAATAATGGTAAAAAGAAGGAAGAAATCAATGAAAACGGTCTTTTTCAGGATCATTCATCGTACAGCATGTATTATTTGATTCCCGAGCATAAGGAGGTAGATTATTTTTTAAAAATTGACCAAGAGAATATCAGTATTTCCGATACCATTATAGATTCTATACTTGGAATTCCACGAGTTATAATGGCATATACAGTAGAAACCAGCACATTAAAATCTAAGAACAATTTAATCTTTTAAAAAAATGCCAAGCAAGAAAAAGACCAAGATAGTAGCTACTCTAGGACCGGCTACGAGCAAAAAGAATGTGCTCCAGGATATGATAGAAGCTGGCGTGGATGTCTTTCGGATAAATTTTTCCCATGCGGATTACGAAGATGTAAAGGAGCGTATTAAGATGATTCGCGAGCTCAATGATGAGCTAGGCACCAATACGTCCATTCTTGCGGATTTACAAGGACCTAAACTCAGAGTAGGCGTAATGGCAGGGGAGGTGGTAGTTTCTCCCGGGGACGAAATTACATTTGTTACGGGAGCACCTTTTGAAGGAAGTGCCGAAAAGGTCTATATGAACTATACCAATTTTCCAATAGATGTAAATCCAGGGGAACGTATTTTATTGGATGATGGTAAGCTTATATTTGAAGTACTTTCCACCAATAAGAAAGATCAAGTAAAAGCCAAAGTTGTACAAGGAGGCCCCTTGAAATCCAAAAAAGGCGTTAATTTGCCCAATACCAATATATCATTGCCCGCCCTTACCGAAAAGGATGTAAAGGATGCTATTTTCGCCATTTCCCAAAACGTAGATTGGATAGCTTTGTCCTTTGTTCGCTTTAGTCAGGATTTAATTGATCTTCAAAATATCATTAAGGAACATTCCGAACATAAGGTTCCCATAGTCGCCAAGATAGAAAAACCTGAAGCCGTAGAGAATATAGATAAAATTGTGGCGTATTGCGATGGACTTATGGTGGCCAGAGGAGATCTAGGTGTGGAAGTTCCGGCACAGGAAGTACCTTTGATCCAGAAGCAATTGGTATTGCGTGCAAAAAAAGCAAGAATCCCGGTCATCATTGCCACACAGATGATGGAGACCATGATCACCAGCTTAACACCAACACGTGCCGAAGTGAACGATGTGGCAAACTCCGTTATGGATGGGGCCGATGCGGTAATGCTTTCGGGAGAGACCTCGGTAGGAAACTATCCGGTACAGGTCATAGACAAAATGACCAGTATTCTAAAAAGTGTAGAGGGATCCGACTTAATCCAGGTCCCACATGACCCGCCACATATTAGGACAAAAAGATATATTACAAAATCTGTTTGTTACCATGCCGCTATAATGGCCAATGAAATCAAGGCTAAAGCTATTTCTACATTGACCAATAGTGGTTACACGGCTTTTCAAATTTCTGCATGGAGGCCTAGCGCCCATATTTTGGTTTTTACCTCCAATAAAAGAATATTGACCCAATTAAATCTACTTTGGGGTGTAAAGGCCTTTTATTATGACCGATATGTTTCTACGGATGAGACTATCGAAGACGTAAATAAAATAGCTTGTCAAAAAGGATTTTTGGATGTTGGAGACATGCTTATAAGTTTGGCGGCAATGCCCATAAAAGACAAAGGAATGGTGAATACACTTAGGGTTACGGAAATAGAGAGCTGTAATTTTTAAATATAGGTGTTTTCATATGTATTAAAAAATCCCGATAAAATAGATTTTATCGGGATTTTGTTTTTTACTTTGAAATAAACACTTAAGCAACCTCGCGCTCGTAGGCGATGAAGTTTACTATCTTTCCTTTTTTGTTGAAAATAGGCTCCCCTTTGATCCAGCACTTGTAGGGGCTTCCATTTTTACGATAATTCAAAATAACCGTCTCAAAAGGTACTTTGTTCTTTACGGCCTTGGAAATATACTCGGTAGTTTCCAAACAAGTATCCTTCCCTTGGAACATTTTGGGTTTCTTTCCTATAATTTCATCAGCACTATAACCATTCATTTTATAAATGTTATGGGTAGCATGTACAATGTTAAGATGGGAATCGGTAACCACTATAATATGCTCTTTATTGATTAATTCGTTGTCAAAATATGCGGAATATGACCATTCGTTTTTTTCCGCCAAACTAGTTAACCCATTGATATCATTATAGTCCTTGCAGATTTTATCAAAGTAGGATCTAAATATATCCCATGAAACCAATGGTAGACCAATTATTTTCTGTGAATTGTAGAACTTATGAACAGCTCTATCGTAATTCTTTATTTCGTTCATCCGTTAAAAGTGTTGCGCTGCCAAAAAGGCATTGAAAATTTAATGTTAAGGGCATAAAACAGAAAAACATAAAGTTCTATTTCATAGCAATTTATCTCAATATTACTAAAAGAATTTTTCCGGTAAAAATTTGGACCTATGATTAACAGTTTTGTTTAATAAAAGCTGTTCAGAATACATTTTTGAATATGTAAGCATAAACAAAAAGTAGAGACCTAATAGATGTAAGCGTGATTTATCCAATAGGCAGGTGCACTTATTTTATGTGGTTTTTAACCATTTATTCATTATTTACACTAAATTTCAAGGATATGAAGTTTGAGTTTTACAATCCTAAAATTGGATCTCTTTTTGGGTTTACCGATAATATTGAAAAAAATAAGGGTCTTTTTTCGATCAATTCAGGCACCATAAATATTCTATGGAATAGAAATAGTAATCCGGTAACTTTTCGGATTGATGATATGGAGGTAAAATTACTTCCCGATCAGCTGGTCACTACCACTTATCTGCAGCACGTTCACTACGACAACGGTCAAGGTCCGCTTACCGCCTTTTTGTTCAATAGGGAGTTTTATTGTATTTCTGATCATGACAGCGAAATTTCCTGTAATGGAATTTTATTTTTTGGGACGCAAGACCTTCCCGTAGTTACCATACCAAAAAATCAATTAAGGAAGTTCAACACCCTATATGAGGTTTTTGAAGACGAATTTTCTACTCCTGATAAAATCCAGGGCGATATGCTACAGATGTTATTAAAAAGGCTCATTATCATTTGCACCAGACTTGCCAAGGAGCAGCATATTGTCAAGAAATTGGATAACGAGCAAATAGATATAATCCGAAAATTTAATGTTTTGGTGGATGTGCATTATAAAACCAAACGAAAAGTTAGTGATTATGCCGAGATGCTCTTTAAATCGCCTAAAACGCTCTCTAACCTCTTTGCTATCTATAATCAGAAATCCCCTCAACAGGTTATCTTGGAGCGTATTTCTCTTGAAGCCAAGAGATTAATGAACTTCACCGACAAGCAAAATCAAGAAATTGCGTATGAACTGGGATTTAACGACGCAGCCCATTTTAGTCGGTTTTTCAAAAAAATGACCTCATATTCACCTACACAATATCGTGAAATGATGGTTTTGTCCGCTTAACGGGAAATATGTACAAGCACTCGGGCAATCCCTACTAACATTCTCCTTGTATCTCTACGCATCTTTGCCCTGTAATTTAAAAACGCGTAAAGATGAACGTACAATTGAAATCCATTTTTAACAGTATTCAATTTTTTGGTCGTAGTGGCAAACAAGTTTTGCAAACCATAAGTCCAAAAACAAGTTGTGAAGAAAAAGAGAATCACGATTTCTATTGTGATTCTGAAAGACCATATGTTCAATTCTAAAACAAAAAAAATATGAGCACATTTAATGTACCTAAGAGAGAAGAAGTAAGCGCTAACAATCAAGCGATATTTGATAAGCTGGAAAAAGCTGTTGGTTTTGTCCCCAACCTTTTTGCCACTTATGCCCATTCCGAAAACGCACTGGCCACTTACTTGACTTTGCAAAATGCGAAAACCTCCTTAAAAGCTAAGGAAAAAGAGGTGGTAAACCTTGCCGTAAGCGAGGTAAATTACTGTATTTATTGTTTATCCGCACATACGGCGATCGGAAAAATGAACGGGTTTACGGATGAGCAAATTTTAGAGCTTAGAGCGGGGTCTGCTTCTTTCGACAACAGATTGGATGCCTTGGCCCGTTTGGCCCGAAACCTTACTGAAAACAGAGGGGCGGCAGACGATATCGTTATTGAAAATTTCTTTAACGCAGGATGGACCAAGGAAAATTTAGTGGATACTATTGTTTTGGTAGGGGATAAAACAATTTCCAACTATTTACATAAAACAACCAAGGTGCCCGTAGATTTTCCCGTGGCGCAACCTTTGGAAACCGCAGAAGTATAATTTAATCACATCACACATAATTTAAATTTTAAAAACAACAAAATGAAAAAAGTAATCGCAGTATTAGTATTGGCTTTAAGTGCCTCATTTAGCATGAACGCTCAGGAGAAGGAGAAAATGGAGAAATCCCATCAAACCATTTCCTTGGAGCAAACTCCTGGGGAGTTTACCCAAAAACAACTGACCGTGGCAGCTGGAACCTATATTTTTGAAATTTCCAATAATGCCGTGGGACATGATGTGGGGTTTGTGTTGGTAGAAAAGGGCAAGGATGTCAGCAAGCCAGAAAATCACATAGCAACGGCTTATGTTACAAAACCTGTTGCTACCGGTGCAACGCAAACATCTAAACCCACGACGTTGGCCAAAGGGGAATATGTATATTTCTGCCCTTTAAACCCAACGGCAACGGATAATACGTTGACTGTAGAGTAGTATAAAGGAATAGAAGAGTTAAAAAGCCCTGACCTAAAGTCAGGGCTTTTTGCTTATACCTATGTTTGATCTTCCTAATTTCTCCCGGCCATAACACCACCATCGGTATCCCAGATAGCCCCTGTGACCCACGAAGCTTTATTGGACAATAAAAAACCAATGACTTCGGCAACTTCCTCAGCTTGTCCGTTACGACCAATTGGATGAAAACCATTAAAACCTTCCAAAGCCTTATTGGCCTCTTCCCGCCCTCCAAAGACCGAATCATAAACAGGGGTTTGAACCACGGCCGGAGAAACTGCGTTGACGCGGATATTATCATCGGCAAGTTCCATAGCCAAATGTTGCGTTAAACTGTGCAAACCGGCCTTTTGCATGGAGTAAGCGGATGAAGGAGTGGCCTTAACCGATTGTTTGGCCCACATAGAACCTACATTGACAATAGCTCCACCACCGGTAGCTTTCATCTTTTTTGCTACGGCCTGTGTGGCAAAAAAGAAACCTTTGTTCAAGTTGAGGTATGAATCATAATCCTCGGAGGTATGATCTAGGAATGGTTTAGGAGCAAATATACCCGAGGCATTTACCAAATAGTCTACATTCTCCAATTGGTTAATATGGGAAACCAATATATTAACCTCTTTTTCGTTGGTGATATCCACCTTATGAGGTATTATTCCGTTTAGGTTCGTTAATTTATGTGCACTTCTACCTACCACATGTACGGTGGCACCGCCATTTACCAGTGCTTTGGTAATTGCTTCACCAATACCACTAGTGCCACCGATAATGATTGCTGTTTTGTTTTTGAAATTTGACATTTTTTTAATTTTTAAGTTAATAATGAACAGACAAGTCTGTCTTTTAATGAATAAAATTTTTATGCAATCAATTGTTTTCCAATGTTCTTTGCCGCATGTATGGGCCAGTCATTTCCGTGCAAATGACTTTCACTTACTGCGCTTTCATATAATAAGTACAAGCTCTTGGCCAACTTTTTTCCCGCATTGTTGGAAATATTGGGAACATTGTGAGATACAACTTGATTTAAAAAGCATATCAACTCATTTTTCTGACATTGAATTTCTCTTCGAATAGTGATATTATCCGCGGGGATTTCAGCAATGGTTCGTATGCACCAACATCCACTGAAGTTAGGTTCTTTATAAAATTCCTTCAGAAAATCAAAAATACCCAACAATTGAACTTTACCTTTTGGTTTCGTAGCAATGAAGTTCTTTATAGTTTTCAGGAAAAAATCGTTTTTATACTTTAAATAGGCAATACAGATGTCCTCTTTAGATTTAAAATGATGATAAAGAGTTGCTTTGGCTATACCGGCTTCGGCAATAATTTCATTGATTCCGGTAGCATTATAACCGTTGGCATAGAACAAATCGGCAGCTGTTTGGATAATATGTTGCCGTATTTCGGATCTTTTCATGCGCAAATATACTAAAAATGAACAAGTCTGTCTATTTTTAATAATGGGGTGTCCTACAAATCAAATTTTAATTGTACGGAAACAATTTCTTCCGCAGGTTTTTCCTTTTTTTCCGTGTTTAGATTGGCCAGGGAAATCCCTAGTAGACGAACGGAATTCTGAAGTTCCTCCTGATACAAAAGCTCTTTGGCCACATTCATGATCAGATTTTTATCGGCGATGAAATATGGGAGTGTTTTACTTCGGGTCTGCAATGTAAAATCACTGTACTTAATCTTTAAAGTAATGGTCTTACCGGCGACTTTGGATTTTTTTAAACGTCTTTCCAATTCCTCGGCAATATTTTCCAATCGTTCCAACATAAAAATTTCGCTACTAAGGTTTTCACTAAAAGTTCGCTCCGCACCAATTGATTTTGGAATGCGATGAGGCTTTACGGCACTGTTATGTATTCCGCGTACCACATGATAATAGTAAGCCCCACTTTTCCCGAAAGTTGATTCCAGAAAATCCAATGATTTTTCCTTAAGGTCTTTTCCGGTAAAAATGCCGGATTTATACATTTTTTCCGCTGTGACCTTACCTACCCCGTAGAACTTTCTAATTTCAAGATCTTCTAAAAATTGAATTACCTCTTCTGGATTTACCGTCTTCTGTCCATTAGGTTTATTATAGTCACTGGCTACCTTGGCAATGAATTTATTAATGGAAATTCCTGCTGAAGCCGTTAAACCCAACTCATTGAAAATACGTTGTCTTATTTCACTGGCTAAGAGCGTGGCCGATGGATTTCCCTTTTTATTGATCGTGACATCCAAATAAGCTTCATCCAGGGAAAGAGGTTCCACCAAATTGGTATAATCAAAAAAAATTGCTCTAATACTTTGAGAAATTTCCTTATACCTCGAAAATCTGGGCTTTACAAAAATAAGATCTGGACAGTTTTTTTTGGCCAAATAACCGCTCATTGCACTCCTGACCCCAAATTTTCTTGCCTCGTAACTAGCTGCCGAGACTACACCCCTTCTCTCACCACCACCAACAGCCAAAGGTTTTCCTCTTAAATCGGGATTGTCCAATTGTTCTACGGAAGCGTAGAAGGCATCCATATCTACGTGTATAATTTTTCGTAAGGGAAAATCATAGGACATATACAAATTTAAGTTATATTTAGTTTGATGGGGTTAACAGGGAAAACGGCCATACTGCTTGGTGCCACAGGACTTACGGGAACTTTCTTGACACATATTTTGTTGGGAGATCATCGGTATGTAAAGGTAAAGTCATTTTCTAGATCCCCAATTGGGTTTTCACACCCCAAACTAGAGGAATATCTAGTTGATGTTTTGGAATTAAAAAATAATGAAGGTGATTTTATAGGTGATGAGGTTTTTTGTTGTGTGGGTACGACAAAGGACAAAACACCCAACAAAAACGCATATAAAAAAATAGATTACGGTATTCCCGTAAGTGCCGCCCGTTTATGTAAGGACAAGAATATGAAGACCTTTATAGTCATCTCCTCATTGGGAGCGGATGCTAAAAGCCCGGTTTTTTATAATAGAACAAAAGGAGAAATGGAGGAAGAGGTTATTGGACTTCAGGTTGCAAAAACCCATATTTTGAGACCTTCGTTGATCAGTGGTAGCCGTAAAGAGAGGAGAGTAGGGGAATGGTTGGCCAAACAAATGATGAAAGCTGTTGATCCCCTTTTGCTGGGATCTTTAAAAAAATATAGGTCGATCGGTCCGAATGCCATTGCAAAAAGTATGGTTTGGTTGGCCAATACCGACTATGAACATGTTTATGTTGAGTCCGATCAAATTCACCGAATTTCGGAAAAAGCACTAGGTGATGATTGAAATAGAGCGCAAATTTTTGGTAAACTCCAAAGCATTTAAAGCGGAAGCTTTTTTCTACGAACGTATTGTTCAAGGGTTTCTAAACACACATCCGGAACGTACTGTTCGTGTACGGATCAAAGGAGATATGGGTTTTTTAACCGTGAAGGGAAAATCCAATAAAGAAGGCACCAGCCGTTTTGAATGGGAAAAGGAAATCAAAGTTTCCGAAGCGCAAGCACTGTTAGCCCTGTGCGAACACGGGATTGTGGATAAAGTAAGATATTCCATAAATGTAAAAAACCATATTTTTGAGGTAGATGAGTTTTTTGGCGAGAATAAAGGATTGATTATTGCCGAAATAGAACTGGAGCGGGAAGACGAAAAATTCGAAAGACCTCAATGGCTGGGCAATGAGGTAACAGGGGAAATCAAATATTACAATTCACAGATAAGCAAGCAACCTTATAAAAATTGGAAAAAATGAGGCATATAATTGTACTGATAACTTTTGTGGTTTTCTTCTCTTGCAAAGAGTCACGGGAATCACATATTGAAGAAACTACGGTTACGGAAAAGTTAGATGATACCAAAACTGTAAAGCAAACCAAAGATGAACTTACGGCGAAAGGGTTCCAGATCTTTGAATATGTAGATGAAAAAAGCAAGGATACCGTACTTATGCAGCAGTATTTTATAGCATTCCTCAAAAGCGGGCCCAATCGTTCACAGAACAAAGCCGAAACGGATAGTCTACAGATATTGCACTTGGAACATTTGGGGAGAATGTATGAACTGGGATATGCAGATATCTCGGGACCTTTTGGTGATGACGGGGAGATAAGGGGAATTACTATTTATAACACGCCTACTTTGCAAATGGCGGACAGTCTAGCAAACTCCGATCCAATGGTAAAGGCTGGCAGATTGGTCATTGAGATGCACCCATGGTGGGCAGCTAAAGGCTTTCCGTTGCGCTAACTTTGTACTTTCCTTTTTTGGAGGCGAAACCTAACCCCCATATCCTTTTTACCAGTACTGGTAAGAACCCTATAAAAAGGAGTGCCAAGGCTAGGATAAAAATAGGATATATGCTAGAAAAAACAGCCCCTCCGGAGAAAACACCAAGAATCAATATAGTGGAAAATGGAAAAGATAGGGCCAGGATATTTATGGCGAAATTCCCGTTGAACGTCTTCTTATCCTCTGAAACGTTCTTTTCCAGATCCATTATAGATGAGATATGCGCAAATGGCCAAAAACTGCAGGCACTCAATGCCAAGGCCAATACCAAAAGGATTTCGTTTTGTACCCTTACTCCCGAGAGGGTTATGAAAAAGCCGCTTACAAGTACTGCTATACCAGCTCGCACGGATAGCAATGATACTAATTGCAGTAATTGATTTTTCCTTATTTTGACAGAAAGGCCAATAAAGAGGAGCACTAAGGGGGTCATTATAGTGCTTAACCTTAATACTGTATCACTTATAAAAATTGGCAATGACTCCAAAGATAATCCCAAGAACACCAAAATCAAGGCAATGACTATAAAGATGTTTACGGGTTCGGAAATCATTGCCAAAAACAAAGACTTTAATTTGGAGCGACTGTTATTTTTTACTTTGGAATGTAATCTATAATGCCAATTCATTGCAATGACATAAAGTATGATCAACACAAACACTTTGTTCCCCAGATCGGTCATAGCGGCCTTTGCCAAGTAGTACTCTCCCAAAAACTCCAGAACAAAGGGAAAGCAGGAAAGCCCAGGAGCAAGAGACGGCAACAAGATGCGTGCGGTCCTAAATGTAGGGGTATTCTTTTTTATGCCCAGCAAGGGCAATATATAAGGAAAACCAATAAAGAGTAGAATGTTAAAGAAAAGTCCAATAAAGGGCAGTATAAGTAGTCCCGCATCTATAGTTACCTCTAAAAGGGCAATAAAAATTGTTGCTGGTAAGGCTAGATTCAGAATTATTTTTTTTATCCCTGAAATTTCCTCCTTGGAGTTGAATTTTAGTTTCAGTAGCACACCAATTAGGATAAAAAGAATAAAGGTGACGGTTTTTTGTAGTGTAAGTTCCATGGATACTTACGCCAATACTTCATTTAACGCGGCGGTAAAGATTTTCATCTCATCCAAGGTCCCCATACTGACACGGCACCAGTTTTTATCCATGAATTCAAATGCCCTTACACCTACCTTACGCTCCAACATCTTTTCCAGAAACAACTTCCCTTCCATTTCTATGGGAAAAATAACGAAACTGGTAAAGGAGGTAACATAATCGTACCCCATCTTTTCCAGACTGCGGTAAACGTATTCCCTAGCTTCTGCATTTAAGGCTCGGGATTTGTCTTGAAAGGCGACATCATCCATACTTGCGAGAGCCGCATATATAGAGGTATAGGAAATTCCCATTCCGCCACGGGTAATCTTTCGTATTTTATCCAAGGTTTTGGTCTGGGCCATGATATAACCCACTCGTAAACCTGCCATTCCATGGATTTTAGAGAAGGTACGTGCAATAATTACATCTTTACCCTCACCAATAAGGGAAACCATACTTTTTTTGGCACCATCTTCAAGAAAATCAAGATAGGCCTCGTCTATAAATACCGTAACTTTTTCGGAAATACGGGAACAAAAATCCAAAAGTTCTTCATGGCTAGTTAAACTACCTGTTGGATTGTTCGGGTTGCAGATATAAATCAATTTGGTGTCTTCATCTATGGCCGCTTCCATTGCCTTTAAATCATGGGACCAATCTTCTTTTAACGGTACGGCTTTCCATGATGCACCGGTAGCTTCAGCTACCTGAATTAGGGACATGTATGAGGGATCTGCCGAAACTACATTGCCACCGTTCATGAACAATACCATAGCAGTTTTTTCCAATAGATCGGAAGAACCTGGACCCATCATTATGTTTTCAGCCTTTATCCCTTCTTTTAAGGCGATCTTATCCATTAATTGGAACAACTCTCGCCAGGCATAACGATTTCCTTTGTCGGCAACCGTTTTAAGTGCTTCTACGGCCATTGGAGAAGGGCCATATGGATTTTCATTGGCATTCAGCTTGGCCAACAAAACTTCGGAATCGAGAAAACCTTCGGTAATATATTCCTTGAAAAAAGGACTATACAATGTATTGCCATGAGCATCGAACCGTAAAGTTGCTTTGGGCACTTCGCCAAAGCCAAGGTGTGGAAATAAAGTCATGCCACCGGCGGTCAGGAGACCGGTTTTTATCCAATCCCTACGATTTAAGTTGTTCCTTCCCATACGTATAATTTTTTAAGTTAGCTATCAAACCTAAGTTAGAAACTAAACGAAATAAAACCTATGGTAAAACCATAAAAATCAGGCACTTAAATTGCGGATATAAAATTTTAAGCGGGTTTGATTTGTTAAAAAGCAAAAAGAAGGCGTTAAGCGGTGTTATTTTGCCAAAATCCCATCCTTTTCAATCAATGGAATAGGTGAAAGTTGGTTTTCGCGGATGGTATTTTTTTCGAAAAGATATTTTTTCTCGTACAGTTTGTCATCAGCATAGAATGTAACAAAGAATTCATTGTTTAAACTAAAGACATCTTCCTGCAAAGGCTCTATTTTTTCAAAGGATTTAGCATTGACCACACCAATACCATGACGCATAATGGACGTTTTCCTTTCCCCATCATAACCCTTGGAAACGATTAGGACCATATCGATCTTGGAATCGCGATCATTGAGTATATAGGCATTCCAATCCTTAGAGAGGAATTCATCGTTCCATTCATGCACTATGGCTACATATACATCTTTAATAATTGGGATTTCGATATCTTTTTTCATGGAAACTAGAAAGCACTCTTGAACTGTTCTAAAAAGCGAACATCGTTTTCGCTAAGTAAACGGATGTCGGAAATTTGATGGAGCAGTAATGCTATTCTATCTATGCCCATGCCAAAGGCAAAGCCGGAATATGTATGGGCATCTATACCACAGTTCTCAAGCACATTGGGGTCAACCATACCACACCCCATAATTTCTAGCCAACCGGTACCTTTGGTCATTTTATAATCGGTTTCTGTTTCAAGACCCCAATATACATCTACCTCTGCACTTGGCTCCGTAAAAGGGAAGTAAGAGGGCCTTAGGCGAATTTTTGATTTCCCAAACAGTTCTGTCGTGAAAAATTGCAATGTCTGTTTTAAGTCTGCAAAGGAAACATTCTTGTCTATATAAAGACCTTCTACTTGGTGAAAGAAACAATGTGATCTTGCAGATATGGCTTCATTGCGATATACTCTTCCTGGAGAGATTGTCCTGATAGGAGGTTGGTTGTTCTCCATATACCGTACTTGCACCGATGAGGTATGTGTACGTAAGAGCACATCGGGATTAGTCTGAATAAAAAAGGTATCCTGCATATCCCTGGCGGGGTGATACTCCGGAAGGTTCAAAGCGGTAAAATTATGCCAGTCATCCTCAATCTCCGGACCCTCGGATACGTTAAAACCGATTCTGGAGAAAATATCAATGATTTGATTTTTTACAATGGAGATGGGATGTCTTGCCCCAATTTCGAGCAACTCCCCTGGACGGGTAAGATCTCCATAAATCCCTTTTTCATCGCTTTTGCTCTCTAGCGCTTCTCTTAGGGTAGCGACTTTTTTGCTCGCAATGTTTTTAAGCTGATTGATAGTTTGGCCGAACTCTTTCTTTTGATCATTGGGCACGTCCTTGAATGCAGCAAAAAAATCATTTAGTAACCCTTTCTTTCCCAAATATTTAATTCTGAAAGCCTCTATATCCGCTACATTGGTAGAAGAGAATTTTTCTACCTCGGAAATATGTTCTTTTATCGTATCGATCATATTGAAAAACTAAGAACAACAAATTTAAAACTTTTATGGGAGGCAGGATTATTTTAGGAAATTAAAATGAGACGGGGAAGGGATTTATTTATACTTAAGTATTGGGATACTTATCGCTCACATTGTCTTTTATCCAAACCAAGCAGTCCTCAAAATTCTCAAAAAGATGCTCTGTTGGAATTAAATCAGGAATAATATCGATACGTTCCATCATGTATTTGGGCTGTTTTAAAACATTGACCAAAAGGACATCGATTTCGTTTTTTTTCAAGTCCAATAATACATCCTCTAGGGCATAAAGGCCTGATTGATCTATGTATTGCATCCTTTCCATTCGAATGATTACGCTTCTGGCCGTATGGGGAATCTGAGTGGCCAATTGCTGAAAATCACTGGTAGACCCAAAGAACAAAGGGCCCTTAATATGCTTTATAAACACCTTTTCCTTTAAGTCTTTCGGAAACCGGGACTCATCTGCCCATGCTTTTTCCTCGATCAGTGGTTTTACATCTGACCGTTCCGAAGTAATGTCCCCCATTTTTTTCATGAACATAAGGGAGGCGATTATCAAACCGATCCCAACGGCATACACTAAATTCCAAACGGAAGATAATACCAATACAACCAGCATAATTATTACTTCCGAACTTAATTTTATGGGCCCTAACTTTAAATCCTTGGGTAAACTTGGGATAGCTCTTAAACCTTTGTAATCCATAACGCCGATTCCTACGGTAACCAAAATACCGGCCAGTACCGCTGCTGGAATCTGGGAAGCAACCGGCCCTAGGGCAAGCAGTATGATCAACAGGATAATACCTGCAATCATACCGGATATTTTTGTTTTTCCGCC
This sequence comes from Bacteroidota bacterium, assembly GCA_039815505.1. GTDB lineage: Bacteria > Bacteroidota > Bacteroidia > Flavobacteriales > Flavobacteriaceae > CANLWN01. The sequence continues at coordinate 21,594 of JBCBZE010000001.1, forward strand.
GGCATTAATATTTACTACTGTGCGTATGGTGGCCCCGGCACCGGGGATGCCACCAAAAATAGCAGCAATACTGTTTCCAATACCTTGTCCTACCAATTCCTTATTGGGTTTGTGTTTGGTTTTGGTCATATTATCGGCGACTACCGAGGTCAATAGGGAATCAATTGCTCCTAACAAGGCCAAGGTCAAGGCCGTAAAGATATAGGGTGTAATGCTGCTTAAGCTAAATTGTGCAAATATTCTTAAATTGGGTAAGGGAAGCCCTTCTGGAATTTTTTCGATAGGTCTATAATCGAAGTCAAAGCCATAGGCAATTCCGGAAACGATTAACAGGGCCACGAGGGTACTGGGAATGGCCGTAGTAATTCTTTTAAAACCGTAAATAATGATAATGGTCGCCATTGCCAATCCAAGTTCCAACCAATTTATATTGTTGAAGGCCCTTGGCAAAACTCGTATGGTACCCACCACGCCCGAGACCTCTTTTGCGGCCAGGGTCTCGGCCTCCGCCATAATGTCTTTCTGGGTCGTCTCCCCAGCTCTTTTTATGGTCTCCTTAAAATCTTCGAGTACCAGAATACCTTCCCCAGCTTCATCTTTCAGTATGTTTTCAAGGATAAGTTGTTCCGCTTCAGGTATAAATTTACTGACTAGCTTTACGTCCTCTTTGGGATAATATCCCACCGCCGGGAGAATTTGGGTTACTAGAATAATAACACCAATGGCGGTCATAAAACCGGAAACGACAGGATAAGGGATATATTTTATATATTTTCCAAGCCCAATAAGCCCAAGACCAATTTGCATAAGACCCGCTAAAAGAAAAACAGTCAAGATGGCCGGTAATGCTTTATTTACATCGCCGTCATTAACCGAGATGATACTTGCGATAACTATCATGCTTACCGCGGTCATGGGTGCGGTAGGGCCCGAAATTTGAGTATTGGTACCTCCGAATAGAGCTGCAAAAAAACTAATAAAAATAGCCCCATAAATTCCGGCACTTGGCCCTAGTCCAGAACTTACACCAAAAGCCAAGGCTAAAGGTAAAGCTACGATTCCCGCTGTGATGCCACCAAAAAGATCTCCTTTAATATTGGAAAACAGTTTAGTCATGATGATTTGATAGTAAGACTTTAATTTAGCATTTTTCACTAAACAGAAAAGGCCAATTTTATGTTAAATAATGGCCTAAATCCCTCACGTTATTGAACGGATTAAAAAAAGGATACTTTTCCGTTGGCAATGTCGTACATTGCCCCAACAATACTAATTTCACCTTGATCTTCCATTTCCTCTAGAACAGGGCTTTGTTTTCTGATATTTTCAATGGTAAGATGTACGTTGGTTACGGCTACATCGTTGACAAATGATAGGTTTTGGGAGTTTCGTAAAGCGGCATCCTGGGGTTGTTTTACCGCGTCCACAGCAGGCTTGATCTTACTTACCAATGCCGTAAGGTTTCCAAGTTTGGCATCGTCACAAGCACCTTTTACCGCACCACAACTGGTATGGCCAAGAACAACCACTACTTTGGTTCCCGCTAGTTTACAAGCAAACTCTATACTACCCAAAATATCTTCGTTTACAATGTTTCCAGCAACTCGGGCGCTAAAAATATCGCCAACACCTTGGTCAAAAATAAGTTCTGCGGATACTCTGGAATCTATGCAGCTCAAAATTGTAGCAAACGGGTATTGGCCAGATATCGTATCTTTTACCTGATCCAATAAATTCCTATGGACCGCGGTGTTGTCCAAAAATCGCTGGTTCCCTTCCTTTAACATTTCTATTGCGGTAATGGGGGTCATCGCCGCCTGGGTTTCCTTTGTTTGTGCTTTCATTCTTAGTATATTTTATGGGTTGAAGGAATTATATCTTTACTTCCTACTTGGCGTCATCGATAATGTTACATCTAGCTTGTCCACAAACTTATTGACGTCCGGTTTAATAGGTGAATGGTCTTGGTCTCCAACGTATAACAAATCTATATTATTTTTTAATAGATAGTTAGATAAGTTCTTATTAGAGCTTTCGTTATGTTCAAGGACATATTCGATTGTTTTTCTATTTTCCCATGATCATTTTATTTCATGCGGATTTGGGTCTTAGCTTGAAGAACTCTATGAAGCTCTCCGGGTTTTCAACAGCACCGCGCTCAGAAATTAAATGTATGTCGATATTTCTTTCTTTTGCCTTGAACGCAAAATCATCAAGAATTTCTATAATGTCATTATCGAGGTATCTTGTTTTCCTTACGTCCAATTCCAAATAGGTATCACGGGGCAAATTGTCCAACTCTTTCAAAATGGCCCCCTTGTTGAAAAAGGTAACCTCTTCCGCCAATGTCATCTTGATCCTATGTTTGCCATTGCTTTTGTCCTCAATATGTAGAAAATGTGAGTTTTGAAAACTTTTTATCAAAATGACAATAATCCCTACTGCCAGTCCCATACCAATGCCGATAAGGAGATCGGTAAATATGATTCCCAAAACGGTAACGGTGAATGGAATAAATTGTTTCCAACCCAGTTGGTACATTTTTTTGAACAATGCGGGTTTGGCCAATTTATAACCTACTATGAACAGGATGGCCGCTAATACGGAAAGGGGGATCATGTTCAATAGCCTTGGAATCAGTATTACGGAAATCAAAAGGAAGAAACCGTGCACAATAGCCGATATTTTAGTTCGCCCTCCCGATTGGATGTTGGCGGAACTTCTTACAATTACCTGTGTTATAGGCAATCCACCGATCATTCCGGAAATCATGTTCCCCGTTCCCTGCGCCAATAACTCCCTATTGGTGGGTGTAACGCGTTTTTGAGGGTCTAACTTGTCCGTTGCTTCAACACACAAGAGTGTTTCTAAACTGGCAACGAGCGCAATGGTAAAAGCGGTTATCCATATTTGTGGGTTGGTAACCCCCGAAAAGTTGGGAAAACTGAACTGTCCAAAAAAGGAAGCCGCATCTTCCGGGATAGGAACATTTACCAATTGCTTCGAGGAAATGCTCCATGTCTCCGTATCTTTTGTCAAAATAAAGAAGATAATACCCAATGCTACGGCCACAAGAGGTCCTTGTACCAATTGAAATATTTTTGCTTTTTTGGTCAACACCTTATCCCAAAGTATTAAAATAAATAACCCTATTATAGCAACGATCGTAGATCCAGGACTAATGTAATTAAGTGAGTTGATAATTTCGGAAAAGGTATTCTCACCATCTATCTGAAAAAATGCAAAATCCCCTTCCGGGTCGGCATTATACCCAAAAAAATGTGGGATCTGTTTTAATATGATAATGATACCTATTCCGGTGAGCATTCCCTTAATAACCGATGATGGAAAATAATACCCAATAATACCTGCCTTAAGGATACCGAAGATCAATTGAATGGCACCACCAAGTACAACGGCCAATAAAAAGTTTTGATACCCTCCCAAAGTTCCTATGGCGGTCAATACAATCGCGGCCAAACCAGCGGCAGGGCCACTTACCCCAATCTGCGAGCCACTTAAAGCACCGACCACTATTCCTCCGACAATTCCTGCTATTAACCCAGAAAACAATGGGGCCCCACTGGCCAATGCAATACCCAAACACAGTGGTAAAGCAACAAAAAATACGACGATACTGGCGGGTAAGTCGTTCCTTAATGATTTAAACATATCAGAAGTTTTTAGTCTTTAAACTATAATTTAAAAACGGTTAGTTAAATAAAAGGACAGTTAACTTATGAAATTTCAGGAGGTGGAACAAGAATTTCCGTAATAGTACAGGAGTATTTCCTTAAAAAAAAACTCGTAAAAGATTCTTTTTGAGGGTCTTGAAAATGTGTTGCCTCAAATGCAGCATAAAAAAGAAAATCTTTCTCGTTGACTTCCTTTTTACCCTCCTTCTTATTTTCTTCATCGTTGAAGTCTACCACCATCATTGTTTTGGTTTTAGTATCGAACAAAGTGACCACTGAAGGCGCCAGAACGGAAACTATCAGTAACAGTGAGATGATAAGATGAGAAATATACCTAAACACTTAAAGTCTTTTTAACAAATATAAAAGTATTACTGTTAGATCTTGTTAAGGAAACTTTAAAAATCTTTCAGCATTCTTATATCTTCTGAAGAAATCCAGCCGGTCTTACCATCGGCTAGTTCTATCTTTTGCCAATCATTAAGTTGCTCCAACACATTTACCTTGGCCCCTTGATGAAGCTTAAAGACCTCTTGACTTCTCGTATTAGGTTCCGATTTTATGATAGATTCCTCGGGAAATACAATTGCGGGCCTATCCGCCATAAAGTCGTTATACTGCAGATAAGCGAGCGTTAAAGCTACAATTGCCAAAACAAGGGAAACCATACTTGTTATAAAAGCAATTCTCTTTCGGTTGGCATATCTAAAGAAGTAAAAGCCCAAATAGGCCAGTACAAAAAGCAAAACAAAAATCACGGCAGTTTGTGCCCATTGTTCAAATGATAGAAATTCCGTGAAGTTTCTATACAGTCTGGAAAGACTGGTCTCCGGTAGTTCTTCGATGGCATCCAGGGTCATGTTTTGCGCAAACCCAAGATTATTTATGATTTCCGGATCATTGGGCTTTAACAACAATGCCTTTTCATAATAATAGATACTGGGCGCTATTTGGTCCATTTTGTAATACGAGTTGCCCAAGTTAAAGTAAAGCTCGGAAGAATGTTCGCCGTTTTTCAGAATTTTTAGATAGTGCTCTACCGCGGTACCGTAATCGCCTTCATTATAGGCGTCAGTGGCACGACTAAACAAGGCATTATTTTGATTTTGGGCAATTCCCGAAAGGGAAACCAATAAAACAAGTATTGTTGCGAACTTTTTCATACCTACAGTTGTTTATCCAAATATGAGATTACTTCACTTGCCTTGCTATAGTCTTGTTGCATTTGTACTTCGGAAAATGGACTGTACCTAGCCGATTCACAATTTTTAAGGAGCCCAATGAAACTCTCTTTTGTGGTATCATCTACCTTCCTTTCGGTTAATAAAGATGTTATTTTATCCTTACTGAATTCAGAAGTCTCGATTTTTAGTTTTGCTTTTAAATAGTTATGCAGCGCTTTTTCCAAAGCTACATAAAAGGCTTCTTTGTTGCCTAAGGTTTTCTTGGCCTCGGACAAATATTTTCTGGCCAGTTTATTGGCTTTTTTAATCTTATTGCCGACCACGTCACTTGCTATGGCCTCTCGTTTTTTACCCGTAAAAATTACTATTGGTATTAATAAAAGAGGTAAAAGCAACCACATATAAAAACGGGTGGAGCCAAAAAAATAATTGGTGCCCACAGGAGTTAAATTTGGAGTCAACTTAATAAAATTAAATTGACTGCCAGTACTCACAACCGTTTGCTTGCTGTTCAAAGTAGACGTGCCTGAACTTAGGTTTCCGCTTGATGGTCCGTCCATAACATTGATCATAATCTCATCGGATTGTAATGTATTGTATTTTCTGGTCTTAGGATTAAAATAGCTAAAGGATATACTGGGGATAGGATATTTTCCACGGTAGGATGGAACTATCGTATAATTATTGGTCACCTTTCCTTCCGATCCGGATAAAGTGGTGCGCACATTTTCATTAAACTCTGGCTCATAGACCTCCAATGAATTTGGAAGAATAGGTTCCGGTAATTGAAACAATTTTAAATTACCCTTACCTTTTACTTCGACTGTGGCCTGTAGGGATTCGGAAGCATTTAAATCTGTTTTGCTCGTGGTAACGGAAAAATCAAAAGTACCGACCGCACCACTAAAGTTAGCCGGTTTTCCTTCGCTGGGTAATGCCTTTACATTTAACGTACGTTTGCCCGCTGAAACTGTTTTATTGGTCTGTGTATAAATTCTACCTCCAAAGAAATCACGTCTGTTTGTGGGAACATCGATGGTTACATCCAAGGAGAGTGGTTCAATTTCAAGTTTGCCAGTCTTTTGCGGGTATAATACAACTCTTTTTAACACCACATACCTAAAAGCCTTTCCCTGATAGGAACCGTTCTGCACGTTGTATTTGGTGACGGGTAGGTCTTGACTCCAGAAATTATTATATTTTGGGTTGTCCAAGGCCCTAAAATTGGTGACATTGATAAACTGACTTACATATAGCTTGTACACTACACTTACAGCTTCATTAAGATATGGGTTGGCCTTGGATACTTCTGCGACCAGATGTAAATTCTCGTCGGCCACGTCGTCCACGGTCATTTCATCACTAGGCTTATCCACTGCCGCGGTCACCACAACTTTTTTTGAAAGTGATTTATAGGTCTTCCCACTAATTACAATGGTTGCTTGTTTTATAGTAAATGTACCGCGAGCAGTGGGCGCCAGCGTATAGGAATAGGTTTTGGAGAAACTCCTTACCCCATTGATCCAAGAGGAGCTAATGGCCTGGGACGGCCCCATAAGTACTCTGAAACCGTTGAAGTCCGGAGGGTTAAAATCGTCTCCGTCCTTGTTCATAACGAATTCTACCCTAAGACGTTCGTTTATACCCAGTTTACTTTTACTTAGCTTAACTTCAAAATTGACTTCGTCATCTTGTGCATTACCGATGACCACCAGAAATAGGAGGGGAAATAGCAGATAATATTTTTTTAAAATCAGTTGCATTACCAATCTTTTTCCTTTTTGACTTTTACACCTTTTACCTTTTTCGCATCAATCTTCTCTTGTACCTTTTTCTCCTCGTTTTGCATTGCCTCTAACAGATTTTTAACCTGTTGGGGGGATAACTGATTTGGTCTGGGTTGCTGTTTTTGCTCCTTGGGTTGATCTCCTTGTTGGGGCTGTTTGTTTTTTTCCTCTTTCTTATCGCCATCACCTTCTTTGTTTTCTTCTTTCTTCTCATTTCCCTTATCCCCTTCATCGCCCTTATCTTGGTTCTTATCCTTATTTTCCTCCCCCTTGTTTTCGTCTTCGTTATCCCCTTCGTCTTTCTTGTCTTGGTTTTTGTCTTTCTTATCCTTGTTGTCCTCTTGGTTTTGGTCACCCTTGTTATCATCATTTTTCTGCTCGTCCTGTTGCTTTTTCAGAAGCTCCTTGGCCAAGGCAAGATTATACCTGGTTTCCTCATCCGTAGGATCGTTTCGCAAGGCCTCCTTATAAGCTTCTACCGCTTTCTGGTATTCCTTGTTCTTCATGAAAACATTGCCCATATTATGATAGGCCTTATGTTTGTCCGCCTTGTTGGATGCCAATTCCCCGGCCTGTTTAAAACGGGAGAATGCTTCGCTATACGTCTCCTCATTATAGTAGGCGTTACCTAAATTATAAGGTGCCGCCACATTTTCCCCACTTTTTGAAATAGCCCTTCTATAATTGGCTTCCGCATTTACAAAATCGTCATTGGACAGCTCTTTATTGGCTTCCCAAGTTATATTTTTTGAAGCACGCAATGCTTTCAACTTCTCCTTGTCCTCCGCTTCTTGTGCATACGAAAAGCATCCGACCAAAAAAATAATGGAAACGACTTTTTTCATATTACTCAATTTCTTTTTCGTTAAATAAGTTCAATTTTTTGAGCCACTTGGTTTTTCTATCCAAAAGAAAAATATCCAAAAATAGAAATAATAGTCCCAAACCCAAGAACCATTGAAACTGATCCTTGAATTCCGCAAATTGCTTGGCCTCGAACTCTTTTTTATCCATTTGGAACAATTGTTCCTTAATATATTCTACAGCCTCATCGGTATTGGCCCCATTAATGTACTCACCATTGCCCTCATCAGCGATTTCGTTTAAAATTTCCTCGTTTAATTTGGTAATGACCACTTCTCCTTGGGCATCCTTTTTTAAACGCTCTACGACGCCATTTTTTTTCAAGGGGATGGGCCCTCCTTTGGTTTTTCCTACACCAATGGTATAAATACGGATGCCCTCTTCCACCGCCAAATCCACGGCGTCCAAGGTAGAGCCTTCCGAATGGTCCTCCCCATCCGATATAATAAATAGTACCCTATTGGTCTGCTCTTCATCATCAAAATAAGTCGAGGCCAGTTCAATGGCCTCATTGATTGCCGTTCCTTGGGAGGACAGCATATCCGTGTTCATGCTTTGCAAGAACATTTTGGCAGCGCCATAATCCGTGGTTATGGGGAGCTGTGGAAATGCCTGTCCTGCATAGGCTATGATTCCTATTCGGTCACTGGCCAATTGGTTTACGATTTCCGAAACCAACCTTTTGGCTTTCTCCAGTCTATTGGGAGCAATATCCTCTGCCAACATACTTTTGGAAACATCCACGGCAAAAACAATATCTACTCCCTCTCTTTTAATCGTTTCTAATTTTGTGCCAATTTTAGGGTTTACCAGCCCAAGGGTCAAAAAAGTAAGGCCTAACATCAGAAAAATTAGCTTTAGCGTCGATTTAAAGTTGGATTTATCTGGCGTTAGGCGTTTTAACAACGATAAGTCGGCAAAGTTTTTCTGGGCCCTGCTTTTCCATACCTGAAGTACAATAAAGAGGAAGACCATTATGGGAATAATGAACAGTAGATAAAAATATATTTTTTCGTCCAGTTGAACCATAGCTTATATAAAACTTCTAAATACCGTGTTACGGAATACCCATTCAAGTACTAGCAAAACTCCTGCCAGAAGCACCCATGACCTAAATTTTTCCTCGTATCTATAGTATTTGAATTCTTCGATTTCTGTTTTTTCAAGTTTGTTGATTTCGTCGTAAATATCCTCTAACTTTTCATTATTGGTCGCCCTAAAATATTTTCCGCCTGTAACTTCGGCAATTTCTTCCAAGAGCTTTTCATCTATTTCCACTTGGCGCATCCCATATCTAAAAGAGCCATCTCTTTTATAGGCTATTGGGGAAAGGGCGTTACCGTTGGTGCCCAAGCCTATGGTATACGTTTTTATTCCAAATTCCACCGCAAGGTCGGCTGCGGTCTGTGGTTCTATAAAACCCGAATTGTTGACCCCGTCCGTTAGCAAAATAATTACTTTACTGATGGCTTTGCTTTCTTTTAAACGATTTACCGAAGTGGCCAGCCCCATCCCAATGGCAGTACCATCATTCAATTGTCCATAAGAAACTTCCCTTAGGGCATTAAGTACAATTGATTTATCACTGGTTATCGGCGTCTTGGTATAGCTTTCACCGGCATAGGCTACGATTCCGATACGATCGTTGGGACGTTTGCGAATAAAGTCTGACGCCACTTCTTTTAGTGCGGAGAGTCGATTGGGTTTTAAATCCCTTGCAAGCATACTTGAAGACACATCAATGGCCATAACAATATCTATTCCCTTGGTTGTTTTTGTCCTTGTGGAGATGTCTTCGGTCTGTGGTCTTGCCATTGCCGTAATAATGGCCGCGAGGGCCAACAAACGCAGAACAAAAAGTAAGGGTTTGAGTTTCGGTAAAAAACTGTCGGAGGAAAAACCCTTGATACTGGAGATTTTAAGCGCCGGAGTCTCCTCTTTTCTTTTAAAAAAATACCAGACGATGGCCAATGGTAGCGACAAAAGCAACCAAAAGAATTGTGGATTTGCAAATTGTATATTCTCTAACATTTATGCTTCCGTTTTTACATTGACCGATTTTAATATACGATCTACGATTTCCTCTGCATAGGAATCGTCGTCCAACCAAGACAACAATATCTGTTGTTGAAAACCTTTCCCCCCAAAACTGAGAATGACATATTTTCCTTTTACCAATTCCTTGGATTCCGGAACAGCGAATTTTCCGCTACCATATGTTTTTATGCCTTTCACTCCCGAAGGGGTAGTGTATTCCTCTTGCTTGGTGATTATATTTTTAGCGCCTTTGTCCTCAAAACTTTTTAGCAATTGATCAACGGTTTTTTCATAATCTGGTTCTGCAAGTTCCGTAAATGTAGTAGATGTTGTGGCAACTGTAAACAATCCAATAGAGCTTCTATATATAAAGGTTTGTAATTCCTTGATGTCCTCCTTGGCCTCAGCGGGCAACTGAATATTCTGTCTAATAAGCACCCTGGGTGTTTCTATACTTATAGGAGGATATCCGTATGAACTGGAAACCCATTCGCCTTCCAATAGTTCCTTTGTAGGATGACCTAGTACGGTGTCCTTTACATTTTTAAAACCGTAATAGCCGACCAATGAAACTGTAGAAACCAATAGGAGACCAATGGCCGCTGCAGTAACGATGATAATTTTTTTCTTTTTTCTTTTGCGTTCCAACTCCTCTTGATACTCTTGTTGCTCCAATAATTCTTCTTCTGTTGGTTCTGGAAGAGCTTCCTTGGTTTTAATAACGATCTCCTCAATGGATTTTCTATCCTGCTCCGCCGAAGAAACCGGAGGTTTGGATTTTGCGAATTTTACCAAATCCGCGGTCTGCAATATTCTTTTAAATTGATTAATGGTATCGTTCTCCAATTTTAGCTCACCGGCATCACGAAGCATTTCCAGTTTATCGATCAATTGGTCCGTAGTGCTCTCCAAGGCGGATACATGTGCGTCTTCTTCAAGATAGGACCGTACAATATCCGTTAGTTCGGAATAGTATTGTTTATATTCATCCTGGATAAGATATTTGGAGTTTTCTAATCGTTTTAACTCCAAAAGAGCTCTATCATAAGGAGGTAACAGTGCTTCTTTTTCTTCCTCGGTCAAGGGTTTTTTACGGAATACGAACCAATACAAAAGTCCACCTATCATGAGTAACCCCAACAATACCCAAAACAGTATCCGCCAAAGTTTAGCGTAGCTTTTTTCAACGGCAATCAACGATTTAATGTCGTACATCTTTTGCGTAAGCGTATCCACCGGAACCGTTGCTACATTGATGACCACGGAATCCGTAAAGAAAGGTTTTTCATTAATGGCGATACGTTGCCGTGGAATGGTGTATACGCCGGAATCGAACTGGGTAAGGGCATAAATTCGTTGTAAAGTAACCCTATTTTTCTTTCTGGTCGTATCTATGGCAAAGGCTTCCACAGTTTCTAAAGGAGAAAAGGTTTGCCCTTCAGGGAAGAATACCAGGTCCGTGGAATCTGTTTCAACCGTAATTTTGTACTTGATCTGTTCCCCTATTTTAATAAACGTGGTATCAATTTCCGAATTCACCGAAGGTTTGGATTGCGAAATACCCTCAAACATAAATATGAAAAATGAGCATAGAAAAATGCACCGCGTTATAAACGATGAACGATTTTCCGTTTTCCATTTTCCGTTTTCCATTTCTTTACCCCCTTCGTTTAAAATAGCCCAATAATTTTTTTACATAGCTCTCATCTACCCTACAACTTAAAATACCGCATCCAGATTTGGTAAATGTTTCCTTAAAATATGTCACACGCTCGTGATGATACTTTCCATAGGCCTCTCGCACTTTTTTCGATTTTGTATTAATTAATCGTAAAGCTCCCGTTTCCGCATCCTGCATTTGGACCATCCCAATATTTGGTATGGTTTCTTCCCTTTGATCAAAGACCCGTATACCCGTTACATCATGCTTGTTTCCTGTTATTTTAAGGGTAGTCTCATAATCATCTGCAATAAAATCCGATAATACAAATACGATGGCCTTCTTTTTTAGGACATTGGTAAGGTATTTTAAAGCCTCGGCAATATTGGTTTCTTTACTTTTGGGACTAAACTCTAAAAGTTCCCTTATTATACGTAATACGTGACTTTTACCTTTTTTTGGGGGAATAAAAAGTTCTACTTTGTCGGAAAACAATATCAAGCCTGCCTTGTCATTGTTCTGTAAGGCGGAAAAAGCCAAAGTGGCCGATATTTCAGTAATAATTTCTTTTTTGAATTGATGGGTAGTTCCAAAAAGTTCTGAACCACTTACATCTACCATAAGCATCATGGTCAATTCCCTTTCTTCCTCAAAAACTTTTACAAAAGGTTCATTATACCGGGCAGTAACGTTCCAATCTATACTTCTGACATCATCCCCAAATTGATACTGTCGCACCTCGCTAAACGTCATACCCCTACCTTTAAAGGTAGAGTGGTACTCCCCACCAAAAATATGGTCGGAAAGACGTCTCGTCTTTATCTCGATCTTGCGAACTTTTTTAAGTAATTCTTTGGTATCCATCTTTATAGTATGCAATTTTCAGTGGGCAACTACAGACAATTCTCTGGTTAGATGTTCGGGTAGTTTTTAGCTTGTGGTCTACTGCAACTGCGTACTGCCGTTTTGTTTACGGCACCTCAATTTCATTTACAATCTTATTGATAATTTCTTCTGAAGTAATATTTTCTGCTTCCGCCTCGTACGTAATTCCTATTCGATGCCTCAGCACATCGTGCACCACGGCCCTTACATCTTCGGGAACCACGTAGCCCCTTCGTTTTATAAAGGCATAGCATTTGGCCGCATTGCCCAAGTTGATACTTCCACGGGGAGATGCTCCAAAACTAATTAAGGGCTTCAGGTTTTCTAGATTGTATTTTTCCGGATAGCGAGTGGCAAACACGAGATCCAATATGTATTTTTCTATTTTCTCATCCATGTAGACATCCTTGACAGCTTGTTGGGCACTTAAGATTTGCTTAAGGGTCACAACAGGTTTTACCGCTTCATAAGCGCCCAGAAGATTTTGTCTCATAATTAGCTGCTCTTCGTTCATCTTGGGATAGTCTATAACCGTTTTTAGCATAAAACGGTCCACTTGCGCTTCAGGTAAAGGATATGTTCCTTCTTGTTCCACAGGGTTTTGGGTAGCCATTACCAAAAAGGGTTTATCCAAAATAAAGGTTTCGTCTCCTATGGTAACCTGTTTTTCTTGCATAGCTTCCAACAAGGCAGATTGCACTTTGGCCGGTGCCCTGTTTATTTCATCCGCTAAAACAAAATTGGCAAAAATAGGACCCTTCTTAATGGAAAAGTCATTGTCCTTCATATTGTAGATCATCGTACCCACAACATCGGCGGGCAATAGGTCAGGAGTAAACTGTATTCTACTAAAGCTGCCTTTTACCGCCTTGGCAAGTGTATTGATGGCCAAGGTCTTTGCAAGTCCGGGAACACCTTCCAATAATATATGGCCCTGTCCCAATAAGCCGATAAGCAATCGTTCCACCATATGCTTTTGGCCCACGATTACCTTGTTCATTTCAATTGTGAGTAAATCTATAAAAGCACTCTCCTTTTCAATTTTCTCGTTCACCGCGCTAATATCAACAGTAGTATTTTCCTGCATAGAAGTCATTTAATTTTTGATGCAAATAAAATAAGCATTTTAATAAAACGCAAAATGAAAATTTATTTATTCATCCGCTGTTAATTATTGGTTAAAAAAAGAAGAAACTCCCCAGATTTATGAAGTATTTAAGGGATTTATTTTTTATTTTCACCAACCTATGAACGATACGATATCTTATTCCAAAATAATAGCGGGGACCATGACCTGGGGAAGCTGGGGCAAACAGCTTTCAAAAAATGATACGATAACATTGATGCATCACTGTCTTGATCAAAAGATAACCACGTTTGATCATGCGGATATTTACGGCGGATATACCACGGAAGCTGAATTTGGCGACGCGTTTGCAGCAAGTAAAATTCCAAGGGAACAAATACAACTGATTACCAAATGTGGGATTCAATTGGATGCCGAGGCCAGGAAAAATGTGGTTAAACATTACAATTACTCAAAGGACTATATCATTTGGTCCGCCGAGCAATCCTTGAAAAACCTAAATACCGATTATCTAGACTTTTTCCTAGTACATAGACCAAGCCCCTTGATGCATCCGCATGAAATTGCGGAGGCGATCACGCAATTGAAAAATGATGGAAAGATCAGGCAATTTGGGACATCGAATTTTACACCCGCCCAAATATCCATGTTGGAGACCGCTGTTCCCGTTGAAGGAAATCAGGTGGAATTCTCTCTTACCACGAACAACCCTATGTACGACGGCACTTTTGATGATTGCATAGCCCATAGTAGAATGGCCATGGCATGGAGTCCGCTAGGGACTTACTTTAGAGAGGACAATGACCGTACCAAAAGAATAAGACCGGTTTTACAAATCATGATGAAAAAGTACGATGCATCGGAAGATCAACTTTTGTTGGCCTGGTTGTTACATCATCCCGCCAGGGTTCATCCCGTTGTAGGGACCGCCACACCAAAGCGTTTAACGGATGCGATGAAAGCCGGAAAAATACATATGGAAATAGAGGATTGGTTTATCCTGTTAGAGGCAAGTCAAGGAAGTGAGGTTCCTTAAACATTGTATTTGCAATATCCTGCTCTCGGAAACCTTGAGGCCGAATCCCACAAAAAACTGATTATAAGTTTAGCCATATGCCTCGAAATAAGTAGACATGATCAATAAACGTTTGTTGGTAAAAAATCTTCTTGCCCATAATGACGAGAATAGTTTTTATGACAAGAAACGCTTTATAAACATAGGGCAAAAGGAAGGTAAGGGCAAGTTTTTAAAACATGTCTGTGCGTTAGCCAATAGTAATCCCAAAAACAACTCTTTTATCGTAATCGGGGTAGAGGATGAGGATAATAAAATAGTTGGCGTGGATTTCTTTGATGATAGCAAGATTCAGAACTTGGTAAACGCCTATTTGGACAATCCTCCCTTAATTTCTTATGAAAACATTCCATTTCCTGATTTGCCAGAGGGTAAGGTGGTCGGATTGGTAAGTATACGATCTAATGGTAAAGTATGCGCCCTTAGGAAAAATATATGGAAGTATTATGGAGGTTCCGTTTTTTTTAGAGAGGGTAGCATTAGTTTACCCAAAGCATATGGCATTGAATTAAAGGATATTAATTCGGAGGTGGTGGCAACTATTGAACAACATGCCAGAAACAATATTGAACTTACTTTAGATGGGGTTATAGACTTCATGAATCACCGCCATAAAGATTTAAGTAGTAATTACAGAGTCTTTAAAGAGCAATTTGTAGTTTGCTGGGCGGGGAAGCAGAAAAAAGTCAAAAATGAGATTTACTATTCCCGTGTTGATATTGAATTGATCAACGAGCAGGTAAAATTGTTTTATTCCGCACTGGACGAGATCACGATATCTTTTGACGATGATTCTTTTACCACCATTGAGTATGTACAGCTGGGATTGGGTTCTCAACAACATTATTTTCCCTTGGAAAAAGTGGTTATTACATTTTCGGACAATGGTAAGTATAAAATCTCCAGTGATTTAATTTTTGAACCTCCGCAATATGATAAAAAAACGCTACATCATATTTTCAATGCCAATAATTTCCTTTTGCAAAAATTGGAAAAGGGCATTAGACTGAAACCCAGTGAAAAACTAGATTTAAAACATCTTCCGGCAACCTATTTAATTTGCTACCTAAATGATTTCGACGAAGCAAA
Organism: Bacteroidota bacterium; assembly: GCA_039815505.1. Taxonomy (GTDB): domain Bacteria; phylum Bacteroidota; class Bacteroidia; order Flavobacteriales; family Flavobacteriaceae; genus CANLWN01. The sequence goes on from JBCBZE010000001.1 coordinate 36,957, forward strand.
GGAACAAATGGAGTACGCTAGGCCCATTCTTAAAAACTATAATATTGAAGTGTATAAATCTTTAAAGGAATCGCTTAGAATCCTTAGAAAGGTGCAGTACAATTAATTACTTTCAATAAATCTGATCAGCACCAGGTAAGGATGGAATGGCTCCAAAATTTGTAGTGGTGATAGCCCCCGCTTTATTTGCGTTTTGTACCATTTTAGCCAACAAAACATCATTATTTATAACTTCTTCAATCTGATTTACCGCCGAGATTTGTTGTAACATACAACCGATGAAAGCATCTCCGGCACCGGTAGTATCTACCGGATTTACCTTTACACTCGGAATAGTTTTTCTAGTAGAGGCCGTACTTAACAAAGTGCCTTCCGCCCCTAGTGTAATTGTTATTATGTTCGTACCTATCCCATGTAAAAAGTCACAAGCCTCTCCCAGGTCGTTTTTGCCGGATAATAATTTGGCCTCTTCCAAGCTAAACTTACATAGATGCGATTTTTCAACGAACGGCATACATTTTTTCACAAAGGAAGTTTCATTTTCCTTCCATAAATCACCCCTGAAATTAGGGTCAAAACTTATAAATGCCCCTTGTGTAAGAGCATCAAAAAAATAGCGGCCATAGGCCTCTTCCAGATTTCCGCCCAATAGGGCGGTTGCAGCACCCAAATGGACCATATTGTCCTTAAAACTATTTTTTACAGATGGATTGTACTTTAATTCCTTATCCGCACCTCTACTAAAAACAAAATCCCGCTCCCCGTCTTCCGCCAAGGATACAAAGGCCAAGGTGGTAAATGTTTTTGAGCGTTGTGCCAAGGAAATATCTACCTCACAACCCTTGAGAACATCCAACAGAAAACGCCCAAATGGATCTTCCCCCACAGCGCCAATGAATACACTTTTTCCGCCAAGTTTGGATATGGCACACGCTACGTTTGCTGGAGCCCCGCCGGGTTTCTTGATAAATTCATTTGCTTTGGACAAGTCGTTCCCTTGTTTTTCCGCCACAAAATCGATTAGAAGTTCTCCAATACAGAATACTTTCCTCATTTTTTGAATTCGTAATATGCTTTAAAATCGAAAAGTACTTAGAATTAGGGTTTTATTCTAAAATTACCCGAAGATTTTTTAGTTTTTTAAATTTTACCAATCTCGGATCCAACGATGTACCTTTGGTGCATCTTGAAGAAATTACTACCTTTTAACAAATTAAAAAATAGTATAAAATGGGCATTTTCGATGAAATAAAAAACAAACTTAGCCATGAGTTCATAGACATAGTGGAATGGTTGGACACTACCGACGATACTATTGTGCATCGGTTTGAACGTTATCAAAATGAAATAAAGAACGGGGCAAAACTCATTGTTCGTGAAGGACAAACGGCCGTGTTTGTAAATGAAGGGCAATTGGCCGATGTGTTTACCGCGGGAACCTATACATTGAACACTCAAAACCTTCCTATCCTTGCTACGCTGAAAGGTTGGAAATACGGGTTTAACAGCCCTTTTAAAGCAGAGGTCTATTTTGTGAACACCCATCTGTTCACCGATGAAAAGTGGGGTACCAAGAATGCCATAATGTTAAGTGATGAACGTTTTGGCCTAGTGGAGATACGTGCCTTTGGGACCTATAGTTTTAGAATTAAAGACGCCGGAAAGTTTGTGGTAGATGTAGTGGGTACAGATGGTAATTTCACCAATTATGAGGTAAACGAACATTTAAAAAGTTTAATTGTTACTCGATTTACAGATACAGTGGGGGAGGCTAATCTACCTGTTGAACTCTATGCGGCGAATACATCGGAACTTTCAGAGACCTGCCAGGAAGTGATGCAACCAGAATTTGGTCGGGTAGGAATAGAGTTGGAAAAATTCTATATCGAAAATGTTTCCATGCCCGAGGACTTAAAAAAGGAAATTTTTGAATATAGTAGATTGGATAAGTTGGATATGACAAAACTTTCTCAATTTAAAGCGGCAAAAGCCATGGAAGCGGCAGCCAACAATGAGGGTGGAACAGCTGGTGCCGGCATGGGTATGGGTATGGGTTTTGTGTTGGCCCAACAAATGGGTAGTATGATGAACCCCCAAATGTCCCAACAACCTCTTGGCGGATTTCCCCAACAATCTTCGACTCCACCGCCAATACCCTCGCAAATAGGCTATCATTACGCGGTTAATGGTCAGCAGGCAGGGCCGGTTTCCTATGACAGACTCAAGGAACTATTTGCTAGTAGAGTTGTAAATAAGGATACGCTGGTTTGGAAACAGGGAATGCCCAATTGGACCACTTTAAAGGATATTGAGGAATTAAAAGTGTTTTTAGGGGGTAGCACACCACCACCTTTACCAACCGTATAAACCTTCAAAGAACTTCATATCGGATTTCCACTAGGTACATGGAAGAAACTATACAATCCCAACAAAAAAAGTCATGCCCCAATTGTGGTGCCGAACTTAATTATAAACCTGGATCTCAACAATTGGCATGCGGGTATTGCGGTTATGAAGAGTTTATAGAACAGGCCAAGCGTAGTTTTGAGGAGCTAGAACTTCAACATTATCTAGAGGTGGTTGGAGACAATGCCTTTACCGAAACCATAGAATTATTACACTGTAAAAATTGTGGTGCCAACCAGCATGTGGAGGAGAACTATAAATCCCTGCACTGTGTCTATTGTGGCGAACCTTTAATCAGGGAGGATACCGAAAAGGAGGGTTGGATATTGCCAGGGGCCCTTGTTCCTTTTCAGTTAAATGTTAAAAAGGCAAGGACCGTTTTTAAGAATTGGGTCAATGGTATTTGGTTTGCACCCAACAAATTGAAAAGGGCCGCTTTGGATCCTGAAGGGATTCATGGTCTCTATGTTCCTTATTGGACTTTTGATGCCAATCTACATGCCCGGTATCAAGGGCAAAGGGGGGATTACTATTACGAAACCCAAAAGTATAGGACCAAGAACGGTACCCGTACAAGACAGGTTAGAAAAACGAGATGGACCTCGGTTTCTGGTGCCGTTGAAGGTTTTGTAGATGATATTCTAATTAATGCCTCCGAGAAGAAAAGAAGGGAAATACCCCTTAAAGTAAGACATTGGAACCTTAAACAACTTGTTGTTTTTAATTCGAGCTATTTATCAGGTTTTGTAACCGAAAAATATACCATATCCCTAAAAGAAGGGCATCACAAATCTTTTGAGGAAGCCAAGCGAGTTGCGCACAATTGGATAAGAAGGGATATCGGTGGTGATACCCAACGTATTCATCATTCGGATATAAAGCTGTTCAACGAGACGTTTAAACATATTCTTTTACCCTTATATATCAGTTCTTACAGATACAACAATAAGGAATATCACTTTTATATCAATGGGCAAACAGGGAAGATAAGTGGTACCCACCCCTACTCTTTTTGGAAAATATTCTTTTTGATTTCATTTATTGTACTGGTTATAGCATTAATCGTCATTTTTGCAAGATGAGAACGTTGGTAATAGGAGATATACACTCAGGTTTAAGGGCCCTTTATCAGGTACTGGAAAGAGCAAATGTTTCTAAGGAAGATCACCTTATCTTTTTGGGAGATTATATAGATGGTTGGAGCGAGGCGGTCGAAACCATAGACTTTTTATTGAAGTTGAGGGATAGTAATACATGCACTTTTTTAAGGGGCAATCATGACGAACTCTGCTATGATTGGTTAAGTAAAGAAAAAGATAACCCACTTTGGTTTAAACATGGGGGAAAGACCACGATGGAGTCCTATTCCTTGGCTGACAGACCTACAAAAGAAGCACATATCAAGTTTTATGGGAGTTTGGAAAACTATTTTTTGGATGAAAAGAATAGATTATTTCTACATGCAGGCTTTACGAACCTTAAGGGAGTTACTTATGAATATTTTACCAAGACATTCTATTGGGATAGGACACTTTGGGAATTGGCCCTCTCCTTAAACCCGGATTTATCCACGGATAACACGCTGTATCCAAAAAGGTTAACAAACTATAAGGAAGTTTATATAGGCCATACCCCCGTGACAAGAATTGGAAAGACTACGCCCCAAAGGGCAGCCAATGTATGGAATATAGATACCGGCGCCGCATTTAAGGGCCCACTTTCCATTATGGACGTAGATACTAAAACAGTTTGGCAAAGTGATCCTGTTTATTCTTTATATCCCAACGAAAATGGCAGAAATTAGAAGTCCTTTGTGATAGTTTTTAAATATTAAAGGTGATATTTACAAAAAACACGTAAATGTCTTCCAAAAATATTAGAATAGAAGTAATGAATGCCATTGAGCATAAGGTAGAAGGGTTTATCAATTCTTTTCTTATACCCATAGAGGATATATGGCAGCCAACAGATTTTCTTCCCGATTCCCAAAATGAGGGTTTTTTTGGGGATGTACATCAGATACGGGAAGAATCCAAGGAATTGGGATATGATTTTTGGGTCACCCTGGTCGCAGATACCATTACTGAAGAAGCATTGCCCACCTATGAGTCCTGGCTTATGGATGTTGAGGGAATAGACCAACATGGAGAGCATAAAAACGGATGGTCTAAATGGGTGCGTGCTTGGACCGCCGAGGAGAATAGGCATGGGGACGTCCTTAATAAATACCTTTATTTATCGGGAAGGGTAAATATGCGGGAAATGGAGATTACGACACAACACCTTATCGCAGATGGTTTTGATATAGGTACGGATAGAGATCCCTACAAAAACTTTGTGTATACCACTTTCCAGGAACTGGCCACAAATATTTCGCATAAAAGAGTGGGGCAGCTTGCAAAAAAGAAGGGAAATTCCCTTTTGGGAAAAATGTGTACCATTATTGCCGGTGATGAAATGAGACATCATTTGGCCTACAGGGAATTTGTGAAGACTATTTTTGGTGAGGACCCCAGTGGTATGTTGTTGGCCTTTGCCGATATGATGAAAAAGAAAATTGTTATGCCTGCCCATTTCCTTCGAGAATCTGGCGGTAGCATTGGAACGGCCTTCGAAACTTTTTCCAATTGCGCCCAACGCCTTGGTGTATATACAGCTCAGGACTATATAGATATTTTGAAAAAATTGAATAGATATTGGGAACTGGATGCTTTACGCAGTCTTTCGGACGAAGCTGAAAAAGCTCGTGACTACTTGATGAAACTTCCCGAGCGTCTACAGCGGATTTCCGAACGGATGCAATTTCCGGAGGACCAACATCACTTTAAATGGGTAGAAGCTAATGGAATTATATAAAAAACCCCGACTAAATTGTCAGGGCTTTTATCTGTTATTATAGTTTTCCATGCTTGTGTTCGTCCTGCCACTTGGAAAGCTCCTTCCATTTGCCTTCATAACACATTTTAGCCTGCATGGGCCATGAAGCTGGATCGTGCATCTTATAACGATCGCCGCCCGAAGTCAATACTTCCTGGCATTTGGCAACCGTAGCTTCCGATAATGCCTTCCATGTTTTAATGTCATGGTTATGGAACAACCCTTCTATTTTGGGACCAATACCTTCTACCAACTTTAAGTCGTCTTGTTTAACTTTTTTCCCAAGGGCAGCCTTAGCCGCATTGGAGTCAAAAGGAATAGCTGCAATCGCAGCCGGTGCTGCCGCTGCCGCTGTGGTAACTGTTGCCGAAGAGAGTTTTTTGTTACATGCTGCCAAATCAGCTTCTAGTTTGGTATTTTTATCTTTTAACACCTTTAAATCTGCGGAATTGTCTATAGTCTTGTTTCCGCTTTTTCCGATTAAATATCCCAGATAACCACATATAGCACCTACTAAAAGAGGTATAATCCAGCACCAGATATTCATGTTTTCAAAATCCATGTTATGTTATTTTATGATTAGTTAATTAGTTTAAGGTTACTACCGTTCTTCTGTTTTTTGACCTTCCCTGTTCGGTAGTATTGCTTTCTATTGGTGAATCTGGACCTTCGGAAGTAGCTTGAATTTTAGCTTCAGGAATCCCGTTATTGATTAGATAGGCTTTTGCAAAATCTGCCCTGCCCTGCCCAAGGGCAACATTGGAACTTCTTTGCCCTACATTATCCGTATGCCCTGTAACGATAGCTGTGGCTCCATCAACTTTGTCCAAGTACCTTGAGATATCAGCTACTTTTTGTCGTTGTTTTGGAGTAAGGTTAATAGAAGTTTCCCCAGTTTCAAAATACAACACCAAAGGATTTGTTTTTATTTTATCGTAAAGTACCTTAAGTTCCGTCTCCGCATCTTCGGATTTGGTATCCAGATTGTAGGCTATGGGTCCAAGAAGCACTTTGTCTTTAGGGACCATGCTGTCCATCAGTTCACCCATAGTGTTGATTCGACTTGAAGGGATTTCTTTGGTAACCAAATAATTTTTAACGGCATTTGACCTGGCCAATCCGAGATTTGGGAAAGCCGAACTGTTGATTTCATCGCCTTTATAGTATCCTTTAATATTTAGGACCTTAGCGTCATTTTCCAATAAATAAGACTTTAGACCACCAATACCTTCATCAACTTGTGAAGATATGGGTGTTAGGATAGATGAAGACGAAACATTAAAATTAAAATTATCGTTGACATTGTATGCATAATCCCCATCCTTAAAAGCAAACGGATAGGAAGTTGCTTCTGGTTCTGCAGGAACTATTACCTCTTTTTTTTCAGGAACTTCTTCTTTTTCCTTTGCAGCACATTCACTACAATAATTTAGATAAAAATAAGTTCCGGCCAGAATAGTAATAATGATTCCCAACAGGTTAGTTGTTGTTTTAGACATCATTAAGGCGTTTAGTGTTTAGCCTACAATGTATAAAAAAATACTAAAAGTGTTAAATTTTATCCTTTAAATCTTACTTATCAAATACTTAGCTTCCTATTAAAAGGATATTAAATAATAAGGATAGCGAAATACGGAAAATAAATGATATATATCCGTTCACACAATTTTCATGACCAATTATGTATTTTGTTTCAAAATACTGAGGATTAATGGGGATATTCGTATCATCAAATAAAGATAACCCTATTGCTCCCGACAAAGATCCGGCATTGGAATAGGGTTTCAAAATATAGTTTGAGTTAGTTTAGTTGGTTAGAGAAACCCGTTGCCGCTTTGTATCCATCAAAGAGGCAACGGGTTTTCTTATTTATTCTACAAATCAAATTTGATTCCTTGTGCCAAAGGCAACTCAGAGGTGTAATTAATGGTATTGGTTTGTCTACGCATATATATTTTCCAGGCATCCGATCCAGATTCGCGACCCCCTCCTGTTTCTTTTTCACCACCAAAAGCACCACCAATTTCGGCGCCGGAAGTGCCAATGTTTACGTTGGCTATACCGCAATCACTACCTGAGGCGGAAAGAAAGCGTTCCGCTTCCTTAAGATTATTTGTCATAATGGCGGACGAGAGTCCTTGCACCACACCATTTTGCATAGCAATGGCATTTTCAATAGTGCCCGAATATTTTAAAAGGTATAAAATAGGGGCAAAGGTTTCATGTTGCACAATTTCAAAGGCGTTTTTGGCTTCGGCAATAGCAGGCTTTACATAACAACCACTTTCATATCCTTCACCTTTTAGGGTGCCCCCTTCAACAATAAGTTTTCCACCCTCATCCACAACTTTCACCAATGCATCTTTGTACATTTGTACTGCATCCGTATCTATTAATGGGCCTACATGATTATTTTCATCCAGCGGATTTCCAATTTTCAATTGCGTATAGGCAGTTGCGATAGCACTTTTTACTTTTTCATATATGGAATCATGGATAATCAACCTTCTCGTAGAAGTACAGCGTTGCCCTGCAGTACCCACCGCACCGAAAACAGCCCCGATGACCGTCATTTTAATATCTGCGTCCGGAGTTACGATAATGGCATTGTTTCCGCCCAATTCCAATAGGGATTTTCCCAAGCGAGCTGCAACCGCCTGTGCAACTATTTTTCCCATCCGTATGGAACCAGTGGCCGAAACCAAAGGGATTCGTTTATCATGGGTCATGAATTCACCTACTTTATAATCTCCATTGATTAGGCATGAAATCCCTTCCGGTAAACCGTTTGCGCTAAAGACTTCCGCAGCAATACGTTGACACGCTATTCCGCACAAAGGTGTTTTTTCAGATGGTTTCCAGACACAGACGTCTCCACAAATCCAGGCCAAGGCCGTATTCCACGCCCAGACTGCAACGGGAAAATTAAATGCGGAAATAATACCTACTATCCCTAAAGGGTGATATTGTTCGTACATTCTATGCCCCGGTCTTTCAGAATGCATCGTCAATCCGTGCAGCTGTCTGGAGAGTCCAACCGCAAAATCACAAATGTCTATCATCTCTTGAACCTCTCCCAGACCTTCTTGGTAGGATTTACCCATTTCGTAAGAAACCAATTTTCCCAACGGTTCTTTTAATTCGCGAAGTTTATCCCCAAACTGCCTAACGATCTCTCCGCGTTGTGGGGCCGGTTTTTTATGCCAAACAAGAAACGCCTCAACGGCTTTTGCCATTACTTTCTCGTAATCATTTTTTGTGGTACCCTTTACTTTTGCAATTAAAGCACCATCCACCGGGGAGTATGACTCTAGAATTTCTCCAGAAGAAAAATGTTCCAAGCCTGCAGCTGTTCCGTTGTTTATGTCATGAATGCCAAGTTGATTTAAGGCGTCTTGAATTCCAAATGCTGTTATTTTTTTTGACATTTTATAACTTTTTAGGTCTGGATTGTTAAATTTTATGCAAAGCTACAAATAACGGCTAACTAAATCCGAAATGGAACAAAAGAAATGTTCCTTAAAATTATGGTATAAGAATAAGCAGGATAGCTATTAACGCAGGAAGCGCCTGTACAAAGAATATTTTACGTTCCGCCGTTAGCGCGCCATATATTCCGGCAATGGCGACACAGGACAAAAAGAACAAGGAAACATTTGTTTTCCAAACAGGGTTACCTATGAAGAAAGACCAAATAAGACCTGCAGCCAAAAAGCCGTTATACAGTCCTTGATTGGCCGCCATTTCTTTGGTTTGATGAAACAGTTCTTTTGGAAATTTCCGAAAAACCTTTCTACCCCTTGTGGTCCAGGCAAACATCTCGAACCATAGAATATATATATGTATCAAGGCAATGAACCCTATTATAATCTCTTTAGTGATTTCCATATTAATCTTTGGATATAAATCGTTCGTCAACAGGCATTATAGTACCGCAATTGTTACAGGTACGTAATTCTTTGGAACCATAAAAATGCTTAAAATGGCCCAAGAAGTCTTTTTCAATATCGTTGAGAGTAAAATAGGCCTCGTACAATTTATGGTTGCAATTATCGCAAAACCAAAGTAGTCCGTCATCAACATTCATTTGGTTTCGCTTTCGCTCTATGACCAAACCTATGGAACCTTTATGTCTTACCGGGGAGTGCGGTACTTTTGCAGGGTGCAAATACATGTCTCCCGGACCCAATTCCATCGTCTTTTTTACCCCGTCTTCTTGAATATGTACTTCAATGGTACCCTCTAGTTGATAAAAAAGCTCTTCGGTTTCATTATAGTGATAATCTTTTCTGGCATTTGGTCCTGCCACTATCATGACAATATAATCACCGGCATCCCTGTATAAATTTTTGTTCCCAACAGGCGGTTTAAGAAGATTTCTGTTTTCCCCTATCCATTTGTTAAGGTTAAAGGGTGGTTTTATAGCCATGATCGTTTTGTTGTTATGGCTAATTTAAGAAAAGAAAACGGCTTTGGGGAAACCTATCTGTAGAACAGTTGCGTAAAGTAAAGATTACCATCCCCATCTTTCTTGACACTAACTGCAGTATGTGTAAAATCACCCTCCATCGTTTTTTTATGGCTAGAGCTATCCAACCATCCTTGAAAAGCTTGCGAAGCATCTGCATAATCCTTGGCCACATTTTCAGCGACCGTTTCGGCGTTCACCTCCGAACTAATCCCAGATGCCCTTGCAGAAAAATTATCATGACTTAAGCTGCCCTTGGAAATCATATAGTCCGTATGCGCACTGGCATAAGGGTAGGCTATGGAACTATACGCCAAAGCATTTTGCCCTAAGGAAGTCCTGTGACTATTCACAATAGCCAATAATTCCTGTTCTATAGTAACGATATTTACAGCTTCGGGGACGACTTCCTCGAATGCTGGATCTACTGATTCCGTGCTACATGCACTAACAATATATAATAGTATAACTGAGGCAATACCGCGCATTTTCATTTTCATACAGTGTCCTATTTGCCATAAATAGAAAAGTGGAAGAATGGGGATATTCTTGGTTATCTATGCTATAAGTAGAATGGGGAGAGATGGGGGTTCTCGTATGTATCGATTTAGAAAAATCAATGCGGTAATATTAGAGAAATTATTGGGACGGACGACCATAAAAACGTTTTTTTCGACCATCTACATCATTTTATAACATATTGTAATCTAAAAGAGACATGGTTTATAATCCTTGTGAACAAACTTTTCAGCGATATAAAAACAGAATCGGTGAGCGATATCTTTGCATGGAATATTAGTACGATACGGCATAAAGTTTCACTGTAGCCGGGGAGTTTGGATTCCCATAAACCTACTATATTTACATATATAAATACGTACCATGAAAATGAAATCTTTACGATACGGTCTCATTATTATTGCCTTTATGGCTTGCTCCAAGAAAAATGATGCCCATAAAAGCTCATTTGACGACCTCACCAAATACCAAGAATACATTAGCGAAGTTTCCCATGGTATTATATCTGCCAAAAGCGATATCAGGGTGGTTTTTAACCAATCTTTGGAATCGTGGGAAAAGGGAGATGAATTAGACAAGGACCTTTTCCGTATTTGGCCAAGCACCAAAGGAAAGGTGGTGGCTTTGGACAAGCGTACAATTGCCTTTGTTCCCGAAACTCGTTTTAAACAGGATACGGAATACAAGCTTACCTTGGCACTAAAGGAGATTATAGCCAATGTACCCAAGGAGCTTCAGAAACTCACTTTTGGGATAAGGACCTTGAAACAGCAATTTAATGTCTATACCAATCCTTTGCAGTCGTATTCCAAGGAGCATCAGTACATAGAAGGACAATTGAGAAGTGCGGATCAATTAACATTGGACAATGTTAAAAAATTGGTCAAAGCAACACAGAAAGGAAAATCGATAACAATAAAATTTGATGAAACTGTAGACGAGGGAACTCAATTCCATTTTAAAATAGATAGTATAAAACGCTATACAGACGATTCTGAACTAGAGGTCTCTTGGAGTGGCTCCAAGTTTGATATAGAGAGTTCCGGCAAGAACTCCATTACAATTCCCGGCAAGAACAACTTTACGGTGATGGGGGTATCCGTAGACGTTTCAGAGAATAGAACTGTGCTTATTAATTTTTCGGACCCGCTTAAAAGAGACCAGAATTTTAAAGGTCTTGTTGTTTTGGAAGGTGAGGACGCGCCTAGATACTCCACGGATGGAAATACCTTAAAAATGTATCCC
>JBCBZE010000136.1:0-8376 GCA_039815505.1 Bacteroidota bacterium
AAACAGCTTCGCTTAGATGGTATTATATCTGATAATAGGCTTGGTGTCTACAGTAAAAAAGTGCCTTCCGTTTTTATTACCCATCAATTAAACGTGTTGACGGGCAATACCTCCTGGATGAGTTCCAAGGCCCATCAAAAAATTATTAAAAAATTTACATCCTGTTGGGTTCCCGACCTCGAAGGAAAACCTAACCTAACCGGTAAGTTGGGGCATCTTAAAAAGCCGCTTTCCAACGTTACGTATATTGGGCCCTTGAGCAGGTTGAAAAAAACAGCGCTTCCCAGGATTTATGATGTAATGGTCCTTTTATCCGGTCCCGAACCTCAACGAACGCTATTGGAAAAGTCTCTTTTAGCGGAATTGAACCATTATACCGGCCGGGTACTCTTTGTGAAAGGTGTTATGGAAGAATATCAAAAAACAAAAACGATCATCACGGATAAAGCCATTATCACCACCTATAATTATATGACGACCGCCGAATTGCAAAAGGCGTTCAATGAAAGTGGGTTGATTCTTTCCCGCTCTGGGTATACCACTGTGATGGATTTGGCAAAGTTGGAAAAAAAAGCCTTTTTTATTCCAACCCCGGGACAATATGAGCAGGAATACTTGGCAAAACGTTTGGAAAAAAACGGTATCGTACCCTACTGTCGTCAGGACGAGTTTGCTATCGAGAAACTGAATAGCGTTGCAAATTATACCGGGCTCAAAAACTTTGAAACCCAGCAAGACTACTCGCTCCTGTTTTCTGCCTTCTCCAAAGTAAAAGAAAACTCAGAGCCTACATCAACGACGCTTTCCACATAGATTTTTTCATCATGGGCCTCAATGATATGTTTTACGATGGATAGGCCCAAGCCAGAGCCCCCTTCCCTTCTACTACCACTTTTATCAATTCTATAAAATCGCTCAAAAAGCCTAGGGATATGTTGCTGGGGAATACCTTCCCCATTATCCGTAACCCTAACGATTACCTTATTCTTGATCAGGTTTTCAACGCTTACTTCGGTAGTTCCGTTCTCATGACCATACTTAATGGAGTTCACCAACAAATTGGTAACCACCTGTTGTATCTTTTCCTGATCGGCACGTACATGGATGGGTGTCTTGTAATCCATATCAAAAGTTAGGGCAATCTTCTTCTTGGCCGCTTTCATCTCCAACAGATCGAATACGTTTTGGATCAATTCAATGATATTAAAATCCTCTAGTTCCAGGTTTAAATCGCCTACTTCCAGTTTTGTGATCAAATCCAGGTCTTTGATAATATAAATCAACCGTTCTACCCCCTTATTGGCGCGTTGCAAGTATTTTTTACGAATGTTTTTGTCATCCATGGCACCATCCAATAGGGTAAGAATATATCCTTGAACCGTAAACAATGGCGTTTTTAATTCATGGGATACGTTACCTAAAAAGTCCTTTCTATATTCCTCCCTAATTTTCAGGGTATCTATTTCCACGCGTTTGTCCTGGGCGAATTTCTCAATCTCCTTGGTCAAGGTGTGCATGTCCGTATTAATGGTTTCCGAGGTTAGGGAAGAGGACTCCAATAGGGACACATCGTCGTATATTCTTTTTATTCTCCGGTAGATAAATTTCTCTACCCTAAGTTGAATAATTAAAAAACAGACCCCAAAGATAACAAGGGTAAAAACGGCAAGCAGCAGATAGTCCAAGGAATTGGCATACCAAAGATAGCTTCCTAAAAACAAAGTAAGCAGTATAGTGATGATGAGGGATGATCGAAAGGCGAATTTATATGATCTTTTTAAGCGTATGGACATTGAACTGGTTTAAACTTTTTGGATTACAGCGAAAATTAAAAATTATATACCCGTTTGAAGATTTTTTTGAGTTGCACCCGCCCAAACGTACCTTTTTCGGTACGGGTAGGTAGTAGGGCTATAGAAGGAAAAAAAGACAAAAAAAAGGTGTATAAGGGGAATTTTTAGCTAATTGAAAAAGTTTAAACCTGTTCATTATAATACAAACTTATACCCCACACCTTTTACGGTTTTAAAATGATCATCACCAATTTTTTCACGTAGTTTCCTAATATGGACATCTATGGTACGGCCACCGACCACTACTTCATTGCCCCAGACTTTATCCAAGATCACCTCCCTTTTGAATACCTTGCTGGGCTTGGAGGTCAATAGCGCCAAGAGCTCAAATTCCTTACGGGGAAGAATAATCTCTTTGCCGTTGTTCTCTATTTTATACTCTTCCCTATTAATGACAATATTCCCCACTTTAACAATATCCTCGGTTTCGGCCGCATCTTCCTTTAATCTGCGCAGAAGTGCCTTTACCTTACTTACCAAAACTTTAGGTTTTATAGGCTTTGTTATATAGTCATCCGCACCGGCATCAAAACCGGCAACTTGGGAGTAATCTTCTCCCCTTGCGGTGAGAAACGTGATAATGGTATTTTCCAAACCGGAAGTTTTGCGCATGATCTCACAAGCCTCTATACCATCCATCTCGGGCATCATTACATCCAAAATAATAAGATGCGGATGCTTTTTCTTCGCCTTGGCCACCCCTTCCACACCATTTTTGGCGGTAAAGACCTGATAGCCTTCCGATGAAAGATTATAGCTTACAATCTCCAGTATATCGGGCTCATCGTCTACCAATAATATCTTAATGTCCTTCTTTTTCATGGGATTACATTTTAGATTTCGCTCCCAAATGTAAATATAATACTATTACGCTTAAACCGCTTAACATTGATTTAATGTCATAACATTTAGATAATATTTATACAAAATACATTTAACATGTGGGTAACAAGACTTTTACAGTTCGCCCATTTATTTGCAGAGTTAAAACAATAGAGCGCCGCTCAAAAAATTAGGAAAATGAAATTTAAAACTTTAAACATGAAAAAACTATTGCTATTAATGTTCGCTTTCATCGCCTTGACCTTTGTGGCCTGTAGCGACGATGATGATGCTCCAGACCCTATTGCCGAATCTTGTAGTGACGGCATATTAAATAATGGGGAGACCGAAATAGATTGTGGAGGCCCCAACTGCGCCCCTTGTGAAACTATGGGCGGAAATGGAGGTATGGAGCCAGGAGAAATCATTGAAGTGACTACCAATATTACAAGCGATACCACGTGGGAGTCCGATTTTATCTATCAACTTACAGGTCGTATTGCCGTAGAAAGTGGTGCTACCTTGACCATTGAAGGCGGTACATTGATCAAGGGTTCTGCCGGACAGGGGGTGAACGCATCTGCGCTTATCATTGCCAGGGGTGCTACCTTAAACGCTAACGGTACTGCTGCCGATCCCATTATCATGACCTCTACTGCAGACAATATCGCAATAGGGCAAACTGTTAGCCCTAACTTAACTGAAAATGATAGAGGTCTTTGGGGTGGTTTAATCATTTTAGGTGCTGCACCTATCTCTGTTGCCGATAACTCCGGCACTGCCCAGATCGAAGGTATTCCTGCTACGGATACCAATGGTAACTACGGTGGTACCGATGCGGCTGACAGTTCTGGAAGTATTACCTACATTTCTGTGCGTCATGGCGGTACGAACATTGGAGATGGAAACGAAATCAACGGAGTTACTTTAGGCGGGGTAGGTTCCGGTACAACTTTCGAAAACATAGAGGTAATGGCCAATGTGGATGATGGTATCGAATTCTTTGGTGGAAGTGTAAATGGTACTAACCTAATTGTTTGGGCACAAGGCGATGATGCCATCGATGTTGATCAAGCATATACCGGTACTATGGACAATGTTGTTGTTGTGCAAGGCGGTATTTCTGATCATGCTTTGGAAATAGACGGTCCTGAGGGTAATCTAGAAGGTGCCTATACATTAACCAACGCCACCTTATTCGGAAGAGATGCCAATGCTGAAGATGGTGAAATTGCAGATTTCCGTTCCAGAGCGTCCGGTGCCAACAACAACATTTTTGTAACAGGCTTTACAGGCGTCGGTGCCGACCTTCAATTATCAGATGTGGAGTTGGATGCTGGTGATGATAATGACGTAACTGCCGTTTCCGATAACTTTGTTGCCGGTACATTATCGTTCATGGCTTGGGAAGTAGTATTGCCAACAGGAGTTGCCGATGTTGCCGATATTTTCGACGAAAGATTAAATCCCACTATTACGACTTTTGAAACTGCGGCATTTGCTACCGCGGTTACGGCCGGTGCTGAAACTGTTGGTGCCGATACCAGTGTATTTAGTTGGACAGTTACTGCTTCTGAAAGCGAGCCTTTCCAGTAAGCCTTGGCTTTACAGCTTCTTAACATAAAGTTAAACAACATGCTCGCCAATATTGGCGGGCATTTGTTTTCTTTGCCAAACTTTTGAAATTCAATGCAAATTATAATGAAATTTAAAAATCGTTTTCTTTTTTTAGTGCTAGGCCTTCTGTTCTATCAGTTCTCCAATGCCCAACAAGGCGTTGTTACGGGTACCATTAATGATGGGGAATTCAATGATGTACTGCCTTTTGCCAACGTTGTGGTAAAAGGTACCACTACAGGTACCACATCGGATTTTGATGGAAAATATACCCTGGACTTGGATCCAGGCACCTATACCATCGTTTTTTCCTTTCTAGGCTATGACACCAAAGAAATTACTGAAATACAAGTTAGCGCAGGTAGTGAGACCATTGTTGATGTCACCTTGAATCCCGCATCCAATCAATTGGATGAAGTGGTGGTGACTACCACGGTGACGAAAAATACGGAAGCTTCGGTATTGAATCTGCAAAAGCGATCCGTAGCCCTAGTCGATGGACTGTCATTACAAAGTATTAAACGTACCGGAGCAAGTAATATCGCCTCTGCCGTGCGCAGTGTGCCCGGTGTTTCCGTACAGGGTGGTAAATTTGTTTTTGTACGCGGTTTGGGGGATCGTTATACCAAAACCTTATTGAACAGCGTTGAAGTCCCTGGTCTGGATCCAGATAGGAACACCCTTCAATTAGATATCTTCCCCACCAATTTATTGGACAATCTAATTGTTGTAAAATCGTTTACTGCCGATCAATCTGCTGATTTTACTGGGGGTATCGTAAATATTGTGACCAAGGATTTCCCCACCAAAGAAGAGTATAACTTGTCGGTCGGTGTCTCCTATAACAACAACTTTCATTTTAATGACAATTTTCAAACTTTCGAAAGCGGCGGCAGAGCTTTAGGTTTTGCATCGAGCTCCAACGATCTTCCTTTTAGACTTAATATCTCACCGCTTAACCCCGTATCCGATGCTGTACAGCTTCGTTCCCTTACGAGAAGCCTTGATCCACAAATGGGTCTGGAGGAAAGTACCAGTTTTTTCAATTCCAATTTTGGGTTCAACCTGGGTAATCAGTATAATCTTAATGAAGACGGTACGTGGCGAATTGGCTACCTAGCAGCGATTTCCTACCGAAACGAATATGAGTTTTTTGAAAACTTCATTGATGGGCAGATTTTCCGTAGAAGTCAGGATACTTCTGTTACGGAGTTGGAGCAGGATCGTACCAACATAGGTAATCTTTCGACCAATAATACACTATTGACCGGTTTGGGAGGTATCACCGTAAAAGGCGAAAAAAATAAATTCAAACTAAATGCACTCCACATTCAAAATGGAGATACGCAATCGTCTTTTGTGACGCAAACAAACTCACTTCTTAATTCTAATCAAAGTGAACGCACAGCGCTACTTTTTACAGAGCGATCTATAACGAATGTTTTATTGAACGGGATACACTCTTTTGGCAATGAAGGCGCTTGGAATGTGGATTGGAAAGGAGGGGTTACCTGGGCCAATGTATATGATCAGGATTTTAGGATAACCCCATTCTTGATCAATGAAGATAATGGATTGCGTACTATTTCACCTAGTGAATCCGGAGATCCACTTCGAATTTGGAGGGATTTGGAAGAAATTAATTTAGTAGGGAAACTGGATATTTCAAAAAAACACAAGCTCTTTGGGTACGATGCCAAATTGAAATTTGGGGGTTCTTATATTTTTAAGAACAGGGAATTTGGGATAGATCAATTTGCCTTACCAAATGCGGATGGAAGCGATGGTGAATTTAGTATTCGCTTTGAGGGAAATCCAGACAATGTTCTTGCCCCCGACAATATCATTAGGGCGGATACACGTGTAGGTACCTTTATTAGACAGGATTCCAATCCTTCGGACTCCTTTGATTCTGACATTACCATAGCTGGTTTCTACGTATCCGAAGAGTTTAAGGTTGCCAAATGGTTTAATGCCATTGTAGGTGTTCGTGTAGAACAATTTGAACTTGTCTATACCGGGATAGATGTTAACGGAACTCAGTTCACCGATGAAAGTTTTATCGATGAAACCGATATTTTCCCTACCGCCAACCTCATATTTGAGCTAGACGAAGACGGTAATAAGAAAATCCGTGCTTCCTACGGAAGAACCACGGCAAGACCTTCCTTTAAAGAGGCTTCCACGGCAGCTATCATTGATCCGGTAGCGAATACCATTTTTAATGGTAATCCAGATATAAGGCCTACCTATATCAACAACTATGACCTTCGTTTTGAAAGTTATGGTGAGGGCAATAATTTCTTTGCCCTAAGTGCGTTCTATAAAACCTTTACAGATCCCATAGAAATAAGTTTCATTGAAGGGGCCCCCAACCAGTTTGTTCCCCTGAATTTAGGTGAAGCTACTGTTTTTGGGGCGGAGATCGAATTTCGAAAAGACTTGGCTTTCATTGGGTTAAATGATTTCTTTTTTAACGGTAACTACTCAATAATTGAATCCAATCAGGATTTAGGGCAGTTTGAGCAGAATCGAAGATCGGACCCACAAAACCTTAGAGATGGTGAAACTCCCATAACCGAAAGGGAACTGCAAGGACAGTCCCCATGGATCCTTAACTTGGGTCTTGGCTATAACAACAGAGACAGTGGTTGGGAAGGTGGCCTGTTTTACAATGTACAGGGATCTACTTTGGAAATTGTTAGTGATGGTAACGTGGGCGATGTTTTCACCCGCCCATTTAATGACCTTAGGTTCAATATCAGTAAAACATTTGGTGCTAACAAACAAAGTAAGATTACACTTAGAGCATCGAACATTTTGAATGATGAACGGCTAAGTGAGTTTGAATCTTTTGGGTCTTCGGACCAGATTTACTCCTTACGGGAACCTGGGCAATCCTTCTCGTTAGGGTACAGTGTAAAGTTTTAATATTTCTTTTCCGGCACATACAAAAAACCCTGCTCATCGGCAGGGTTTTTACATTTTGGCCAAATTTTTGCAGTTGAACGATTAATTGTAATGGACAAAGACTAAAATTAGTATATTTGACGTATATACCTACGAATGAAGCACTTTTACCTCATCATTTTCTTATTTGTTTCTTCTTTTGCTTTTGCCCAGCAGGGTCAAAACAGTGGGGGTATTGAAGGATTTAAGTTGTATCCCAATCCTGTCACCCATGGAAAGGTGTACATCAATACCACACAGAACGCCCCTAAAAATATCCTGATTTATGATGTTTTGGGTACCCAAGTACTGGAAACCACCATATTGGGCAGAGAGCTAAATCTCTCCGATTTGGATAAGGGCATATATGTCCTTAGGGTCTTTGAAAAGGACAAAACGGCTACGCGAAAATTAATCATCAAGTAGCACGCCATGCCCCACACTTACAGATAGTTTCTTTCTTTTCTTTTGATCATACATAGTCACTTGTATCGATGAACGGATATAAAACATCGGCAAAAGGATGCCCCGAAAAATTTTACCTACAAAAAATTGCGTTTCACAACATTTTACATTTCGGAACGACCGCTTTGACTATATTTACCGTATTGATCCCAAATCAATACAATGAAACAAATCTACACAGCCTTCTTTATTGCTATGTGTGCTATGGTTACCTACGGCCAGCAAACCGTGGATATCCATGCTCCCATTTATGAGGAAAACATAGGTTTTAAATTGTATCCCAATCCCGTTTTTGATGGTGTTGTTTATGTAACTACAAAGAGAAACGACAGTAAGGACATTATCATCTATGATGTGTTTGGTGAAGTAGTGCTCA
The DNA here is from genome assembly GCA_039815505.1 of Bacteroidota bacterium. GTDB lineage: Bacteria > Bacteroidota > Bacteroidia > Flavobacteriales > Flavobacteriaceae > CANLWN01. The sequence continues at coordinate 8,083 of JBCBZE010000136.1, forward strand.
GGGACCGAATCTTTACCAACTCATTGAATATTTCCAAACTGGTACCCGGGGTCTACATGCTACAGGTAACGGAAAATGAAAAAACAGTTTCCAGGAAATTGGTCGTAAAATAACCCATCAGCTAAGAAAGTATAAGGCCCAATAGCTAGAAGGCCCTATTATTTTATTACTTTTACCGTAGCAAAATACAGATGGATATCGATAGCATTTTTGGCAACAGCTCCCCAAAGAAATTTGAATCCCTGGCCCTTGATATTTTTAGATTTCAATATCAAAAAAACCCCATTTATCAGC
>JBCBZE010000291.1:0-4550 GCA_039815505.1 Bacteroidota bacterium
CTCCAGCGGTAGCATAGAACCCCTGTGGCCGTGGGTGCCACGGGGATTTGACACCTTTATTTTCTAAACATTTTTTGCCAACCAATCACCCACTTCACTTGTGGCATGGGCTTTACCGCCATCGGCCAGATCTTCGGTGACCATACCTTCCGCTAGAGATCGGTTTACCACATCCCTAATGGCCTTGGCTTCCGTGGTCAATCCTTTGTCCTCAAAAAGCATGGCCGCAGACAACACCGTGGCCAGTGGGTTGGCAATGTCCTTTCCTGCCGCCTGCGGATAGGAACCATGAATAGGTTCGTACAAGGCGGTTTTGGTTCCTACGGAAGCTGAGGGCATTAATCCCATAGAGCCGGAAATCACGGAAGCTTCATCCGTTAAGATATCACCGAACAGGTTTTCGGTGATCAATACATCGTATGAGTTGGGCCATTGTACCAATCGCATTGCTACGGCATCCACAAACTCATAGGACACCGCTACCTCTGGATAATCCTTTTCCATGGCCTGTACGGTTTCTCGCCATAAACGGGAGGATTCCAAAACATTGGCCTTATCTACGCAGCAGAGTTTTTTGGACCGGGTCATGGCCAGTTCAAAACCTTTTTTGGCCAAACGCCGTACTTCTTCCCGGGTATAGGTGCAGGTATCATATGCGGTATTTCCGTTATCCTCACGACCCCGTTTGCCAAAATAGATGCCTCCCGTAAGTTCCCTTAAAAAGACAAGGTCCGTTCCCTGGATCCGTTCTTTTTTTAGAGGGGATTTATCAATAAGTGATGGAAATGTAAAAGTGGGTCTGACATTGGCAAATAGCCCCAATTTTTGTCGCATTTTTAGCAACCCTTGTTCTGGCCGTACCTTGGCAGAAGGGTCATTATCAAATCTTGGATGCCCTATGGCCCCGAACAGCACGGCATCTGACGATGCACAGATATCATGTGTTTCATCGGGATAGGGGTCGCCCACGGCATCTATGGCGGCGGCACCGGTAAGCGCCGGGGTCCAACGAATTTCATGATCAAATTTTTTAGCGACCGCATTCGATACCTTAACGGCTTGATCAATTACTTCAGGGCCAATTCCGTCTCCGGCCAAAAGGGCTATGTTTAATTTCATGCTGGTTTATGTTTTAGGTATTAAGCTTTTATATTTCTGTATTCCGTCATTTAACCGTAAACTTTTGAAAAAAAAGCATCCACGACATACTGGTTTTCGGGAAAGTTATGTACTTCGACTATTTTATTGCTTTCAATTTTCCAAAGTAGGCAGGACATGGCATTTAAGTTTTCACCATCCTCTATGTTACTCCAATTGCTATGGCAATCAATAACGTACATATCATTTACACCCATAATAATGGGCTCTGCCTTAAAACGCGCTTTATGAAGTTTTTGGAAAAAACCAAGTAATTCATCGATACCGTTTTTTGTTCCGCTCAAAGGATGTTTTCCAGGAATATGCCATTTAATATCGCTGGATACCACTTTTTTTATAGCGTCAATATCATTATTGCCATAGGCTTCAAAAAACTGTTGTATCAGTTTTAGATTTGGATGTGTTGGTGACATAAAGTCAAATTTTTTCGTAGTTGTGATTTTTTCAAAGGTTTGGGCGGCTGATGAAACGCCAACGGCAAGTGCTCCGGATACGATTAATGCCTTTTCGGTAAAGTCGCGTCTTTTCATGCTTCCAAGTTTGGTCCAATGAACGTCATATGGCCCATATTATATGATATTCAACATTTTTTCCGTCGCTTTTATGGCCGAAACCGTCTGGTCGGAGTCCAACCCCCTCGTAATAAATTCTTTTCCATCATTGTCCCAAGTAATAATGGTTTCACAGAGTGCGTCCGAATTACTCCCTGGGGGTATTCTTACGGCATAATCCACTAAGTTGGGAAGCTTTACTTTTCTTGATGAAAACACCTTCCGAACTGCGTTCATAAAAGCATCGAACTGCCCATCGCCCTGGGCATTTTCTTCATAAGACTTTCCATCTATTTCCACAGCGACCGTTGTGGATGGTTTTAACCCTTTGGAATGGGTAAGCACGTATGACTTAACGATTACCTTTTCCTCATAGGACCCGCTGTTCAATACATCGGAAATAATATAGGGTAGGTCTTCCTTGGTAACCTTCTCTTTCTTATCCCCAAGTTCAATAATACGCTGGGTTACCTTTCCCAGTTCCTCATCATTTAACGTTAGTCCAAGTTCTTGAAGATTCTTTTGAATATTGGCTTTCCCCGACGTTTTTCCTAGGGCATAAGTACGTTTTCTACCGAATCTTTCAGGCAAAAGATCATTGAAGTAAAGATTCTTTTTACTATCTCCATCGGCATGTATGCCCGCAGTTTGTGTAAACACGTTATCACCTACAATGGGTTTGTTCACCGGTATGCCGAATCCCGTAAAAGCCGATACCAATTTGCTGACTTTGTGCAGGGAAGATTCTTGTATGGAAATAGCAAGGGAGGGCATAAAGTCGTTAATTACGGCTACAACACTGGCCAAGGGGGCATTACCTGCACGTTCGCCCATTCCGTTTACGGTAAGGTGCAGGCCATGACAACCTGCATGTAGTGCTTCCATAACATTGGCGACACTTAAGTCATAATCATTGTGCCCATGAAAATCAAAATGAAGTTCAGGATATTTTTTGATAATCTTGGAAATGAATTCGCGCGTTTCCGAATGTGTCAATACCCCCAACGTATCTGGTAATAGAACTCGTTCGATCGGTTGGGTAGCTAGAAAATCCAAGAACTGGAATACATAGCCCGGGGAGTTCCGCATACCGTTGCTCCAATCTTCCAGATACACATTGGTAGAAATTGCCTTTGCCGCTGCCAAGGAGACTACCTCCGCAATCTCATCAAAATGCTGCTGTGGTGTCTTTTTAAGCTGGTAGGTCAAATGGTTCATGGACCCTTTGGTCAATAGGTTTTGAACTTTGGCCCCCGCTTTTTCCATCCATTTAATGGATACCCCCTTATCTACAAAAGTCAGTACCTCTACCCGATCAAGATATCCTACGGACGTGGCCCATTCCGTTATTTTTTGAACAGCTTGTAGTTCTCCTTCCGAAACGCGGGCTGAAGCTACTTCAATTCGATCTACCTTAAGTTCATCCAACAATAATTTTGCTAGCGTCAATTTTTCCGAAACCGAAAATGACACGCCCGATGTCTGTTCACCATCACGAAGTGTGGTGTCCATTATTTCAATCTTTCGCTTTTTCATGGTATGCAATCCAATACTACTGCTTTGGAAAAATAAATTTATAGTGGTGTGTTTTTGGCAAATTCTTTTATGTCCGATTTAATATTCAATAAATAGTCAATGTCATCGAACCCATTGAGCATATTGTCCTTTTTGTAGTGGTTTATTTCAAATTTTTCCTGATTTCCCGTTGAAAGATTGGTGATGGTCTGTTCCGTAAGATCTACCTTTAATTCTGTCTTGGGATCCAAATCGATAGTTTTAAAAATTTCCTCTAAAAACTCGGGGCTCACCTGTACGGGAAGCACACCTATATTTAGACAATTACCCCTAAAGATATCTGCAAAGAAACTGGAAACCACGCATCTAAATCCGTAATCGTATACGGCCCAAGCGGCATGCTCGCGAGAAGATCCCGATCCAAAGTTTTTTCCTCCGACCAAAATTTTACCTGTATATTTTGGGTCGTTCAATGGGAAATCTTCTTTTAAGGAGTTATCCGGCCTATACCTCCAATCCCTAAAAAGGTTATCGCCAAAACCCTTCCTTTCCGTTGCCTTTAAAAAGCGTGCGGGAATTATTTGATCGGTGTCCACATTTTCTATGGGTAGCGGAACCGCTGTACTTGTAAGGGTATCAAATTTATCGTATGCCATTTTTGTAAGTGATAAGTTAAAATTATGCAGTTTCAAGTTCCATCAGTTCTCGAGGGTCGGTCACTTTTCCGGTTACCGCCGCCGCTGCCGCTACCAAGGGACTGGCCAATAGTGTTCTGGCACCCGGACCCTGTCTCCCTTCAAAGTTTCTATTGGAAGTGCTGACAGCGTATTTCCCAGGAGGAATCTTATCCTCGTTCATGGCCAAACAGGCTGAACATCCCGGTTCTCTAAGTGTAAAACCGGAATCGTGTAAAATATCCAAAATACCTTCCTCTTTGATGGCAGTTTCTACTTTATGGGAACCTGGGACCAACCATGCGGTGACATGGTCTGCCTTTTTTCTTCCTTTGACTATGGAGGCGAAGGCCCTGAAGTCCTCTATACGCCCATTGGTACAACTACCCACGAATACAAAATCGATCGGTTTGCCCAACATGGCATCACCTTCATGGAAGTCCATATATTGGAGTGATTTTTTATAGGTGGCGACACCGCCTTCAACAGCAGCGGCCAGTGGAATGTCATTCGCGATCCCCATCCCCATACCAGGATTGGTACCATAGGTAATCATGGGTTCTATAGTTGAACCGTCAAAGGTAAGTTCTTTATCAAAAACTGCACCTTCGTCCGTGCTAAGTGTATCCCAATACGCCATGGCCTTCTCCCA
>JBCBZE010000088.1:0-11059 GCA_039815505.1 Bacteroidota bacterium
AACAATACAAATGATATTTTATTCACTAAAAATGGTGAAATTATACAAGGAAAAGTCGTCAAGGTTACTTCTTCGACCATAAATTTTAGTTATCCCGGTGAAACTTTGATCAACGAGATAGGGGTCCAAAATCTGGAAAAAATTGTATTCTCTAGCGGTAGAACACAGCTATTCGGCAACACATCTTCAGGGAATAATGATATAACAGCTACTAAAGCGGTAGTTCCTGTTCCCAACTCCCCGGCAAGTCAACCAATTCCGAAGGAAGAGATTTATCTTGGTCCCGATAGTTATGAGAATAATAGATTGGCCGTCGTCCCCCTAAGTTTTACCAAGAACGATACCTATGATAAAGACGTGTCGAGCCAAATGACGCAATTTGTTACGGGTTATTTGTTGCAAAAGAATCAATCGCTTCCCATTGAGGTTCAGGATATGAAAACAACCATTAAAAAATTGGTGGATTCCGGTGTTGGTTTTCAACAATTATCCCAAACTCCCATAGATAGGTTGCAGCAAATATTAGGTTCGGAGTATATTGTAGTGGTTGAAGTAGGTGAAAGCAGTGCTAAGGGTCAAAAAAAGGCATCTTCCGGTTTTTTTGACAGTGCCCAAGTAGCATCATCTACGGAATCTGGTATTCGCTATGATATTGAACTCATCATATATGGGGGCCAGGCTAGTGAGAAATATTCGGCAAAATTTTCGGACGAACGCTCTTTTAAATCACCCATAGCAAATGCGGATCAAGAAGGTTGGAAAAAGGCCATGCAGTATGTTTTGGATCAAGTGCTCTCTTCTGGAAATCTTTAGTTAAAGCGGACCTATTTTATTTCAAAGCAATAATAGGGATGGTTACGGTGATATACTCTATGTGATCATTCCTATTTTAAATTGTTCAATATAAAATCCAAGGTTTTGTTGGTATTTAGGTTTTGGGAATAAGAAAGGCTTGTATGCGTTATATTGTGGGCAAGCCCTAAATGCTCTAACCGCTTAATGCTATCCTCAAATTCCATAGTTACCTTACCCGTGAGCAACATATCCATAGATTCTTCTTCCCTGTAGCGTTTATATACTTTTCTTAAACCACTTAAATATAGACGGTCCTTGGTAAAACCTCCCCCCCTATGTGCGCGCAAGGTAGTAGTAAAGGCATCATCCCGGTTAAGCTTGTATTGGTTATGAATTAGATCAAAAGTATCTGAAAATGTATATCCTTTGATCAGACTGTCCGAGGCCAAAACCCTATATGCCAACTCTTTTAATCGTTTTAAGGTCAGTGCACCTCCCATATATTCGCTAAATACCGCCAAACCTTCCTGGGTCTCTACATTTTTGGGGAAACCATTGGAAAAAATCTTTAAGGGTTGCAAAAGTCCATTATAGGTAGTGACCAAATGCACACCGATTTCATGATGAGCCAAGGTCAATAACTGGTTCTTACTAAACTTTGTATTTTTCTTAATTAGCAATGTCTGCGTGCAATTGCTCACCATGGCATCAGCTGCAATATTGGTGGAAAAACGAATATTCAATGGAAAATTGTACTGTTGTGCAAAATCTTCAAAATACACCTTTGCCTCTTCTGGTGAAAATATTTTTTCCATATCACCGGTAGCGGGTTCATTCTCATGATGCAGTATAAATTTGGCATTATGGACATCCTTCTCGGTAGGTGTACCATAAATGCGAAGGGAATTGTAATAAAACTTCTTTTTTTCGCCAATGGTCTGTATACATTGAATCATATTGGCGTAGTAGTAAATAATATCCTCGTACAAGCCCCTTATATCGTCGTCCTTGATACGTTCCAATCGTTGTGAAAAAAACAACCGGTGCAACTTATAGGGATTAAATTTTAGTTTGGGATATTTAAAATGAGGGTCTTCATTGTATTTGGAACTAAAGAAACGTTGCTTTTCCTTTTCAATGTTCAAGGGATTTACATAGCTCAATAGTTCTATGCGATGAATAAGACGGTTTAAGTTTGCATCAATATCGAAAAGCTCTCCATACTCCTCCCTAATATCTGTTTTTTCTCTTTGATCTATCATAAACTGTTTTCCTGAAATTCCTTGTTTTGCAAAGGTATTAATTCCTTTAATTGTTTTTCTACGGAACCAACCACTTCCGGATAGATAGTACCTTCATATTCATCACAATATATTTTGGATATTTCAGTGGCCAACACCAACGTATGCTTAAAACACGCTGTGATATATCTTAAGAAATATCCATTTCCTTGAAAAGTATCGTTGATCTTGGATGTTGATACAATACCATTGGGGAGCTGCATACTTCCCAATTTATTGCTCCAGGATGTTGCCAAGCTTCCAAAGCGATCATTATCGATATTTGAAGTTCCCAAATTCCATACGGGTACTTCCCTATTCCATCGTTTCCAATTGTAACTGTGCATATCAAAAACCAAGGCTTTTCCATATTTGGATTCAATTTTTTTGACCAATGTATGGACCACGGTATAAAAATTTTCATGCTTTTTTAAGCTAAGGCTTCTTTCTTTAATGGGCAAAGGCACTTTCCATAAACTCTTACCCCATGCATCTGTATAAATGGCTGTTTCCGGCTCTCGGTTTAGGTCATATTCAAATCTACTATCACACCCTGCAATTACGATGGGATGTGTTTGTACCATTTCTTTTGTACAGGGGTCTTCTTCATACCAACGCTCATATTCCGTATGCAGACAGTTTTCCCAAAGCGATTTCCTGAATTGATGCCCATCATGTACCGCCGCACAGATATAAGGAGCATATTCCGCTATTTTGATGGTAAAGGAGTAATCTTCGGAAACTGCTTCAAAAGGGGTTTCCGATTGTATAAGGGAAATGATTTCCTGTATGGAAGACCTATGCATTCTCAACTTCACTTCGTAATCTAGAGCGCCTATCAAAGGCCTTTAATTTATCCAGCACCTTACTTTCAACAAAATCGATCACCTTACACTGAATTTTGGTCTTGTACACTTTGTTCATATATGTGATGCCACCGGGCGACATTACATTCACCTCGACCAACTTGCCTCCGATGACATCAATACCAACAAAAAACAACCCGTCCTTGACCAGCTTAGGTCCTATTTGTTTGCATAATGCCTTTTCTTGCTTGGATAAATGATGTTTGGCCACGGATCCACCGGCAGAAACATTGGAACGGTGATCGTCCGATCCCGGAACCCGTTTCATGGCACCTATCGGTTCTCCGTTCAATAAAAGTATACGAACATCTCCCTGGTCAGCACCTTCAATATACTCTTGAAGTATAACGTAGTTAGAGCTTCCATCAGAGTTGGTTACGTAAAAATCAAGTAGCGATTTTATATTGGACATTGCCGATTTCTCGATCAAGATAACCCCCGAGCCACCGAAGCCGTTCAAAGGTTTTAAAATCATTTTTTCGGCAGAAGATTCTTTTATTTGTCGAACCAAATAATTTTTATTCTTGGATACATGGGTCACCGGAATAATATTATTATGGGAATCTCCGAACGCAGCCGTATATAATTTATTATTTGCCTCTCGAAGGCCCTGTAGGGAGTTCACAATGAATACGTCATCTTTTACAGAATCCAAAAAATTGAGCATTATCGGATCCAAAGGCGGATTAGCCCGCATAAAGATAACATCAAATCCGGCCAAAGGGAGCATTTCTTCTCGTAAGGATGCCTGTTTATAAAAAGTTTTTAAGTTGTTCGATACTTTGTCCATTCTACTTATAACCGTACAAAATGCATTGGTTACGCTGTTACGTATCGTAAGATTAGCCGGGCTGCACAGCGCAACACCGTGATTTCTTTTAACGCATTCGTGAATCAATGCAAGGCTGGTATCGTTCTCAGGGTCTATATCTTCCCACGGATACATTAGAAAACAGATGTTCATTATAAATGTTTTTTTTAATTATTTTACTTCATCCAGATGGTCATCCCACTCTTTTACTTGTGGTTTCCCTAATTTCCCCACGGACTTGGCCACCATCATCGATACAGTGGCATCTCCCGTTATGTTTACTACCGTTCTACACATATCCAATGGTCTATCCACGGCAAAAATCAATGCAAGTCCTATGGCCAATTTATCACCGGGAAAACCAATTGCCTCCAGAACAATAACAAGCATTACCATCCCTGCACCAGGTACGGCCGCCGAGCCAATGGACGCCAAAAGCGCCGTTAAAACTATGGTAAGCTGGTCTCCGAACGAAAGATCAAATACCAATGCCTGGGCAATGAATACCGCAGCCACCCCTTGGTAAAGACTGGTTCCGTCCATATTTATGGTCGCCCCTACCGGGAGCACAAAACTGGACACTTCCTTGTCTACCCCTATATGTTCCTCTACCCTTTCCATGGTTACCGGTAGGGTTGCTGCACTGGAACTTGTGGAAAAAGCCAATAGTTGTGCGGGACTTATTTGTTTTAAGAACCAAAAAGGGTTCTTTTTGGTATACACTGATACGACAATGGTATAAAATATAATCATCAAGAAAAGCCCTAAAACAACAACAGCGGCATATTTTAATAATGCATACAATAAATCCGGGTCGCCAGAAGATACCACCACATTGGCTAAAAGTGCAAAAACGGCCACCGGCGCTGTAAGCATAATCAAATCCACCATTTTTAGTACCACATCGTTCAGGGCATCAAAAAAGTTCTTCATGGGCCTTGCCCTTTCCTCTCCTACCAATAACATGGAAATCCCAAAAATGATGGTAAAGAAAATCACCTGCAACATCAATTTGTTATCGCCCATGGCGGCAATGGCATTTTCCGGAACCATATCTTCCAAAAATTGTAAAGGGCCCGAACTTTTCTGTTTGGAAGCTTCTGCCAATTTGGAGGTAACCCCACTATCCGTGGCGTACGTATTGGTAAGCTTGGTAATGGTTTCTTCCGATATGCCTTCGCCAGGCTGTAAAACATTCACCAACAAAAGTCCCATGGAAATGGCCACAACCGTGGTGACAATATAAATCCCTATAGTTCGCAGACCAATATTTCTAAACTTGGATATATCCTTTAAATCGGATATCCCTTTGATCAAAGAAGCCAAAATCAAGGGAATGGCGATTAACTTTAATAATTTCACAAATATGGTACCCAATGGTTTTATCCAATCCAATACAAATTGTTTTCCCCAACCTATTTGGGTCATTAGATAACCAAAAATCAATCCTAGGACCATGCCTATGAGAATTTGCCAATGCAATTCTAGCTTCTTCATAAAAAAAGTTTAGGACAGAAAGATACCATTTTGTGCGGAAAACCCCTAAAAAAGGAATTTTATAATTTAATCGTCCTATTGAGCAATGCATAATCTGCCAAAACCAATGCTGTCATAGCTTCTACGATGGGTACGGCTCTTGGGACCACGCATGGGTCATGTCGCCCTTTGCCCTGTGTCTTAACGGTATTTCCTTCTTTATCTATGGTTTCATAGGACTGTATAACCGTAGCGACAGGTTTAAAGGCAATATTAAAATAAATGTCCATACCGTTGCTGATACCCCCCTGTATACCTCCACTTCGGTTAGTTTTGGTAGATCCGTCGGAATTGAACTGGTCGTTGTGCTCGCTCCCTTTCATCACGGTACCTTGGAAACCGCTGCCATATTCAAAACCTTTAACCGCATTTATGGATAACATGGCCTTTCCTAAATCTGCATGTAGTTTGTCAAAAACAGGCTCTCCCAGACCTACGGGTACATTTTGCACAACACAGGTAATGACACCTCCAACCGTATCACCTTCCTTTTTTATTTCTTTGATATAGGTCTCCATTTTGTCAGCAGTGTCAGGGTCTGGACAACGAACAGGATTGGATTCTATTAATGAAAAATCCAAATCTTGATAGGCTTTTTCCAATTTTAAAACTCCAACTTGGGAAACAAAAGCATTGATTTTGATGGAAGAAAGAAATTGTTTTGCAATAGCACCTGCCACTACCCTACTAGCCGTTTCCCTGGCGGAACTTCTACCTCCTCCCCTATAATCGCGAAAGCCATATTTTTGGTCATAAACATAATCTGCATGTGAAGGCCTGTAGGAATCCTTTATGTGCGAGTAATCCTTGGATTTTTGATTGGTATTATGAATTGCGAAACCAATGGGGGTACCTGTTGTTTTTCCTTCAAATATTCCAGAATAAAACACGACCGTATCCGGCTCTTTTCGTTGGGTAACTATCTTGGATTGCCCTGGCTTCCTGCGGTTAAGATCTTCTTGTATGGCGTCAAGATTCAACGCGATTCCAGAAGGGCATCCATCCAGAACCCCGCCAATGGCGGCACCATGTGATTCGCCAAATGTGGTCAACTTAAAAAGGGTCCCAAAAGTATTGCCTGCCATGAAAATATATTTCGGATAAAGGTAAATGTTAAATCTACAAAAGCAAAATTTACATCCTCCCTAATGTTGGCTTAACATATACCCTATGATTTAATCTAAACTTAACACAAAGCTTATGTATTGTTGATTTCAATTTCATGAGCAATTTATACCTATGGGTTTATTTTGTAGGATAAATTAGACTCTATTGAAAAAGCGTAAAATTGAGGTAGCCGTTATTTCCGATGTCCATTTAGGAACCTACGGCTGTCATGCGGAAGAACTTATAGCCTATTTAAGTAGTATTCAGCCAAAAAAACTAATCCTAAATGGTGATATCATTGATATTTGGCAATTTAGCAAGCGGTATTTCCCATCTTCCCACCTTAAAGTATTACGAAAAGTAATCGGAATGGCCTCAAAGGGAACCGAGGTGTATTATATCACTGGAAACCACGATGAAATGTTGCGTAAGTTTACGGACACGTCCATGGGCAATTTCAATATAGTAAATAAACTGGTACTCAACCTTGATGGTAAGCGGGCATGGTTTTTTCACGGTGATGTTTTTGACGTATCCATTCAAAACGCAAAATGGTTGGCGAAATTGGGGGGCTATGGATATGACCTGCTTATTTTGATGAATCGGTCCGTAAATTGGTTCCTAACACGCTTAGGCAGAGAAAGATATTCGCTTTCCAAAAGAATAAAGAACAGTGTTAAAAGCGCCATTAAATATATCAATAACTTTGAGAGCACTGCCGTGGAACTTGCTATAGAAAATGGCTATGACTATGTGGTCTGTGGGCATATACACCAACCTAAAAAAGAAAAACATGAAAATAGAATGGGTACATGTACCTATCTTAATTCTGGCGATTGGGTGGAAAATCTTACGGCCTTGGAGTATTCCTTTAAGCGATGGAAGCTGTATCGTTACGACCATGATAAATTATTACCCTTTTTCATGGACGAGGAATTAAAGGAAATGGATATGAACGAACTCATCGCTTCTATAACGGATTTAAAGGAAAATGAATCCAAGAGCAAGGGGGCTAAAAAAGATAAAGAAAAAGAAACCGACGATTTATTGGACGATTAGGGCTTTCCGAAGAATCGTAATAGGGTGTTCCGCAATTCTACCCGTACCATCATATATTTGATGTCGGCAACTTGTTCCGTTCGCCGCAATAATAACGTCTTCCGATGTTTTTCTGACCGATGGGAATAATTTTAGTTCACCTATCTGCATACTCACCTCATAATGCTCTTTTTCATATCCGAAAGAACCTGCCATTCCACAGCATCCGGAATTTATTATGGAGACCGTATAGTTTTTTGGTAGGTTTAAGATATCAAAAGTCACCTTTTGATTGGATATGGCCTTTTGATGACAATGGTTATGGATTTTAATCGTTTTGGCGTCTAGGCAGAATTGATCCGAGTTTATAATGCCTTTTTCGATCTCAAGTGCCAAAAATTCCTCTATAAGATATGTATGTTTCGCTATGCGCTCTACAGCCTCCGAATCTTTGGAAAAACGTTGATATTCGTCCCGAAAAGTTAAAATTGCAGATGGTTCCAGACCTAAAATGACATATCCCTTTTCCGTAAAAACCTTGAGTTTGTCCATATTTTTCATTGCCAGCTTTTTAGCCTGTCTCAAAAAACCTTTAGAGATATATGTCCGCCCACTTTCCGCATAGAACAACTCTACATCATAGCCTAATTTCACCAACACTTCAATCGCATCCATACCGATGTCCGTATCCAAGTAATTTGTAAACTCATCGATATACAAAATAACTTTTCTATTTCTTATAATAAATTGATTATTAAGATTTTCAAGAAGCTTATCGAAATTAACACTTGATACTTTCGGTAACGCTCTTTCCAAGGCCACCCCGGAAGCCCTCTTTATCAGGGGTCCTAATAACTTAGAGGTATACATGGCATTGGTAAGACCAGAAAACTTACTTCCAACGGTATTAAGTTTGGTGCTATGGGCAAAAAGTTTGCTTCGGGTGGAATACCCGTTAACTTCCTGGTATTGGTATTGGAACTCTGCTTTTAAGGTGGCAACATCTACATTACTGGGACATTCAGAGGCACATGCTTTACAACTAAGGCAAAGATCAAAAACTTCTTTAAGCTCTGCGCTATCGAACCCATTTTTAGCCTCCGGATCGGTTAAGAATTCACGTAACGCATTGGCCCTGCCCCTAGTGGTATCTTTTTCGTTCTTTGTAGCGTGGTAACTGGGACACATACCACCGGACATCTTATGGCTTTTTCTGCAATCCCCGCTACCATTGCACTTTTCCGCAGCTTTTAGAATTCCTTCGCTATCCGAGAAATCCATGAGGGTAGGTATGTCCGGTTCTTTTCTATCTATTTCATACCGCAGTGACTTATCCATAGGATATGCATCCACAATTTTACCAGGGTTGAAAATATTCAAAGGGTCAAAACTGGACTTAATACGTCGTAAAAGCTCATAATTCTTATTGCCTATCATTAAGGGAATGAATTCTGCCCTAACAATTCCATCCCCATGTTCACCGCTAAAGGAGCCTCCATATTTCTTAGTTAGTTGGGCCACCTCAGTAGTAATGGCCCGGAAAAGGGAAACATCTTCCGATTTTTTCAGATTAAGGATAGGTCTTAAATGTAATTCTCCCGCTCCTGCATGCGCATAATAAACCGCATCCTGGTCATAATGCTTCATAATTTGGGAGAATTCAGTGATAAAGTCCTTTAAATCCGCCAAGGCCACTGCAGTATCTTCAATACAGGCCACTGCTTTACGGTCGCCCACCATATTTCCAAGAAGACCAAGACCCGCTTTTCTGAGTTCGATGGCCTTGTTGATATCCAAACCTTTCAATACAGGGTTCGCGTAACTTAAACCGGATTGTTCTACTGTGCTGGACAAGGCTTTTAACGCCTCATCCAGTTCTGGTTCGGAATCCGCTTTTACTTCCAACATCAATAAGGCGGCCGGATCTTCATGCACAAAAAATCGATTAGCCAATTGGGCCCTGTTGTTTTTGGTACAGTCCAATATTACCTTGTCCATCATTTCACATAAATGCAAATTATGTTGCATTACCGGAGCCACATCTGTGAGGCAATCTTCCAAGGTTCTATAATGCGTAATCATCATAGCGGAACATTTGGGTGGAATAGGGTCTAATTGCAGCGTAATCTCTGTGGTAAATGCCAAAGTACCTTCACTACCACTTAGAAGCCTACACAAATTAATATCACCTTCATCATCGCCAAAAAGGTTGTTCTTCAATAACTCATCCACGGCATATCCCGTGTTGCGCCTATGAATCGCATGTTTAGGAAACTCTTTTGTTATTTCTCTTACTATATCACTGTCTGACAGTTCTTTATATATACTTTTATATATTTTCCCTTCAAGTGAACTTATTGCTGCCCTTTTTTGAAATTCCTCTACGGAAACGGATTCAAATATCGCTTCGGTACCATCGGCCAAAAGCGTTCGTAAGCGTACAACCTTGTCCCTTGTTACACCATATTGAATAGATGTAGTACCTGATGAATTATTACCGACCATTCCGCCGATCATACACCTATTGGAGGTAGATGTATTTGGCCCAAAAAATAAACCGTAAGGTCTTAGGTATTGATTAAGCTCATCCCTTACCACCCCGGGCTGAACGGTAATTTGTTTTTCTTTTTCGTTAAACTCCAATATCTTGGTAAAGTTTTTGGAAACATCCACAACGATACCATCACCTACGCACTGCCCTGCCAAAGACGTCCCGGCCGTTCTAGGAATTAGACCTACTTTGTGCGCACAAGCAAATAAAATAAGTTCTCGAATATCCCCTACTGTTGTCGGATATGCAACGGCCAAGGGAATTTTACGATACACGGACGCATCTGTTGCGTATAGGGTAGTCGTTAGTTTGTCTAGTTTTAGCTCCCCTTCTAACCTACTTTGTAAGGATTTTAGCAAATTTTTATCCAATTTGGAACAATTTTGGGCACTAAAATAAGTTTTTATTAACTGAACGCAACCATTAAGAGACCTATTTTAAACCATAAAATAACAAGACACTTATGAAAACCACAAGACTATTTATTTTTCTTTTTGTATTGACAACGTTTACGTTAAGCGCCCAGGAAATATCGGATCATGCCCTGGGGCTTCGCTTAGGTGATAGTGACGGATTCGGTGCTGAAATATCGTATCAAAAATCCATTGGCAGGTATAATAGGTTCGAAGTGGACCTGGGTTGGCGGGATAGTCGGGAATTTGACGCTTTTAAGTTAACGGGGGTTTATCAATGGATACATTCTTTGGATGGGGATTTTAACTGGTATTATGGTTTTGGGGGCGGATTGGGTAATGTTGATTTTGAATCCAGGTTAGATAGCAACGACCAGCCCTTTACACCGGACGGAGGACTTTTTGTATTTGCTGCCGGTAATATTGGCATAGAATATAACTTTGATATCCCATTGCTTATATCATTGGATTTTAGACCGGAAATAGGTTTGATCGGTTATGGGGATTTTGATGATAACTTCGATTTTGACATCGCATTAGGTATTCGTTACCAGTTTTAGTGCAAATCAATCATAATATATAGAAGGCCCTAACTTATTGTTAAGGGCTTTTTTTATATCCCTGATATAAGTACCTTTGGCCAACTAAAAACAGTTAAAATG
>JBCBZE010000184.1:0-7010 GCA_039815505.1 Bacteroidota bacterium
GTTAAAACAATAGCGAATGTTTTTTTTAGGCTTTACCTGGAACCCCAATGAAACACTTTTCAAAATAGGGGTGTTACAAATAAAATACTACAACCTGCTTTGGATTATAGCTTTTGCCCTTGGATGGTACATAATGAAGCGGATATTTCTTAATGAAAAGAAATCCATGGAAAAATTGGATTCCCTTTTTATCCATGCTGTTTTATCCACGATGTTGGGAGCCCGCTTGGGACATGTATTCTTTTATGACTGGCCGTATTACAAAGACCACCTTATTGAAATCCTATTACCTATTCGCGAAAGGGCCGGTGAATCTCTCTTTGGCATCATCAATGGGTACGAGTTTACAGGTTTTACCGGTTTGGCCAGCCATGGAGCGGCCATAGGCGTTATCTTTGCCATGTATCTCTACACTAGAAAATATCCCGAATTTAAGGTATTGGAAATATTGGATAGAGTGGTCATACCGGTTTCCATAGGTGCTTTTTGTGTTAGATTGGGCAACTTCTTTAATTCAGAGATCAATGGCAAAGTAGTGGACAAATCATTTGCCTTCGCTACGCGTTTTTTAAGGGATTCAGATGATATGTCCGCTTCCAAGGCTATGGCGATTACCAAGGAAAAAACAGTTAACGCCGCTTACGACCTTATTGAAAAAGACCCCAGCTTTTCTGCATATCTGGAAGCCATTCCCTATAGACATCCGGCACAATTATATGAAGGTATAAGTTATATTTTTGTCTTTGCCCTATTGTATTATTTGTATTGGAAAACCGACAAAAAAAATAAACATGGATATCTATTTGGGTTATTTTTGGTATTACTTTGGACCATTCGGTTTTTTGTGGAATACGTCAAGAAAAGTCAAGGTGGTTTCGAAGAGTCCTTAGGTCTACTCTCCACGGGACAGTGGTTGAGCATTCCTTTTATCTTTATCGGATTGTATTTTATGTTTAGACCCACTAAACCGCAAGTGGTAAGCAATTAATGGCGTATGAAAAACTTTAAATCTTACTTTTCAATACTCTTAGGGTTAGTACTTTTGCTCTCCGCTTGTAAGGAAAATGAGAAAAAAGTTGTAAAGACCGATCCCATCACCTTTAAAAAAGAAGGTGAACTTATCGTATATAAGGCGGAAACCGATTCTGTAATAACCACATTGGATATTGAAATTGCCGAAACCGATTATGAAACCCAAACCGGGTTGATGTATCGAAACTCCATGGAAGATAAACAAGGCATGTTGTTCATCTTTCCCGATGTGGCCATGCATTCTTTTTACATGAAAAATACGGAAATAGCGTTGGATATTATTTTTGTTGATGAACATCTGCGTATTGCAAGTTTTCAGAAAAACGCCGAACCATTCAACGAAACCGGACTTTCCTCAAAAATACCTGTACAATATGTATTGGAAATCAATGCAGGTCTTTCTGAAAAATGGCGATTGGAGGTAGGAGACCGATTAGATTTTACCAGACGCTAACCAAACATCTTGGATGATGGACTATCTTCTAGAAGGCGAGGAAACGGATAGACTACTATTCAGAAAACTGGTGCCTGCAGATTTTGACGATTGGTTACCGTTTCATAAAAACCCGCTAAGCAGTCAGTTTTGGGAAGGCTTGCCAAAAGACCCTGAAATAGCTTGTCAGCAACAATTCGATAGGGTTTTTGAACGCTATGAAAATAGGCTCGGTGGAATGAATGCGTTGATACATAAATACAGCGGACATCTCATAGGGCTCTGCGGGCTCTTGGTACAAGCAGTAGACGGTATGGAAGAACTAGAAATTGGTTATTCCATACTTCCGGAACATTGGAAAAAAGGATATGCCACCGAGGCAGCTGTGAAATGCAAAACTTTTGCCTTTGCAAACAACTTGGTACATTCGCTTATCTCTATCATACAAGTGGACAATATACCGTCTCAAAAAGTGGCCATATCCAATGGAATGCATTTGGATAAAACAACCATTTACAACGCTAACCGGGTACATATTTTTAGGGTGTACAAAGCAAAAAATAATTGAGGTTTCCATAAAAGGTGTTTCCTAATTACGGATAATGAATCATCGGGCAAAAAAACATTGGGGAGTTTTTATCAATAACCAATCTGATAAAAAGTATTTTATAAATGGACTGTTAACCGATACGGTCTTCCATGGGTTCGAAACTTTGGCAAGCTTAAAAGGGGCACTGTTCTCAAAAATAGCATTGAATACATTTATACTTGAAGAGGAGCGTCATGACCGGAAGATCATTACTTCATCCACACCGCAGACCCTGAGATCCATGTCTAGCGGGGAACAAAAAAAAGCTTTATTGGGATATCTATTGAAAAAGGACCCGGATTTTCTAATTCTCGATAATCCTTTTGACAATTTAGATATTGACTCGCAAAAAGACCTGCACAACTTACTCTTTACCGTTTCGCAGCGAACTTCCATTGTACAGCTCATAAGCCGCAAGGAAGATAAGCTCCCCTTTATTTCCCATAGTGTTCAACTAGAAGGACGGTCTATACGAAAACATGATGTTACATATACTACTTCCTCCCAAAAAATAGGGACCAACGGTATGTTCAAAAAACCCATTCCAAGATCGTCGAAGGTTTTTGACCATAACATCGATGCACTGATCAAGTTTAAGGACGTAACTGTCCATTATGGAGATAAACCTATAGTGCATCATATTAATTGGGAAATAAAGCCCAACGAATTTTGGCAACTCATGGGCAAAAATGGTAGTGGAAAAACCACCTTGCTCTCTATGATCACAGGAGAAAACAACAAGGGATATGGGCAGGAACTCTATATTTTTGGCAAAAAGAAAGGAAGTGGGGAAAGCATCTGGGACATAAAAAAAAGAATAGGCTACTTTACGCCATCGATGACCGATAGATTTTCTGGCTACCACACCTTGGAACATATGTTGATATCAGGACTGCACGATTCCGTAGGCCTATATGTGAAACCATCGAAAACCGAAGTCCGATTGGCTGGGGAATGGCTACAACTAATAGACCTGCTAGCGATAAAAGACCACTATTTTCATGATTTATCCATGGGACAGCAACGTTTGGTAATGGTCGTAAGAGCCATGATAAAACACCCCTTGTTGCTTATTCTGGATGAACCTACGGCCGGGCTCGATGATAAAAGTGCCACCTTGTTTATAGCTTTGGTCAATAAAATAGCCCAAGAAAGTGATACTGCTATTGTTTTTGTCTCGCATAGGGAAGAGAAAGGGTTAAAACCTGTATTTATCTACAAATTGGAAATGACCGGCAAAGGGTCTATAGGCAAAGTTATTAAGCAGTAATGCAATCTATATACGGATCAACGTATTGTAAAAAAAGGGCCGTTGATTATTTCAATGGCCCTTTTTTTTACGTAATACAATTTCTTATTATTCCTCTCCGGATTTGAATTTTTTCTTTAAGGTATCGAACATTACCGGAGTTGCTATAAACAAGGAAGAATAGGTACCCACAATAATACCTATAATCATGGCGAACATAAACCCTCTTAAAGACTCTCCGCCAAAAATAAAGATGGCCAATAGTACTACCAAGGTGGTAAGTGACGTATTTAAGGTTCTACTTAACGTACTGTTCAGCGCTAGATTTACGTTTTTACCGGATTTCCATCCTTTTTCGTTCACAATCTCGCGAATCCTATCGAATACGACAACTGTATCGTTCAAAGAGTACCCGATTACCGTTAGAATCGCCGCAATAAAAGCTTGGTCTATTTCCATACTAAAAGGCATGATTTTACCTGTAATGGAAAATATCCCGAGTACGATAAGCACATCATGAAAAACAGCGGTAACCGCACCTAAAGAAAATTGCCATTTGCGGAAACGTAATAGAATATACAGGAATACAACTGCCAAAGAACCTATAATGGCCAAAAAGGCATTGTTTTTAATATCATCTGCAATGGTAGGCCCTACCTTTACGGACTGAAGAATCCCGTTATTATCATTCCCAATAATAAAATCCTCGAACGAAGTTCCATCCGGTAAGTATTTTTGTAAGGAAGTATATAATTTATCTTGGATTTCATTATCCACTTCAATACCTTCTACATCTACCTTATAGGGAGTTGTAATCTTTATTTGATTGGCTTCACCATAGGTCTTAACATTGGTACCGCTTCCGAATACCGTATTTAATTCCGAAGCTATCTCGGAAGGGTTCACTGCATTTTCAAAACGCACTTGATAGGAGCGACCACCAATGAAATCCACCCCCTGTTGTAAACCTTGTGTAAACAACGAAAACAACCCTATCCCCACCAAAATAAATGAGATGACATAAGCAATCTTACGTTTACTTAAAAAGTTGATATTAATGTTTTGGAACAGTCCTTTTGTGATAGCCGTAGAGAAATCCAACGTTCTTCCTTTGCCGCTGATATACCAATCTACCAACAAACGGGTTATAAATATAGCGGTAAACAAGGAAGTCACAATACCTATAAGCAGGGTTGTCGCAAATCCTTTAATAGGACCTGAACCAAATACGAACAGAATCAAAGCGGTTAGACCGGTAGTAACGTTGGCATCCAGAATAGAGGAAAGTGCGTTGCTAAAACCATCGGCAATCGCTTGGGATTTTCCTTTACCCTTGGCCAATTCTTCCTTGATACGTTCAAAAATAAGTACGTTGGCATCCACGGACATACCAATAGTAAGAACAATACCTGCAATACCAGGTAGTGTAAGAACCGCATTTAAACTAACCAACACCCCAAAAATCAATAAGATATTCAATAGTAGGGCGATATCTGCAAAGATTCCGGCTTTGCCGTAATAGAACACCATCCAAACCAGTACAATAGCCATTGCGATCATAAAGGACATAAATCCACTATCAATAGCTTCCTGTCCCAAAGAGGGACCAACGATAGCGGATTGTATAATTTCCGCGGAAGCAGGCAATTTACCTGCCCGTAATACATTGGCAATATCCTTGGTTTCATTTACCGTAAACGTACCCGTTATCTCCGAACTCCCTCCGGATATACCTCCCGGTTGTGAAACCCCGGGTGCCGTATATACTTTGTTATCCAAAACAATGGCGATACCGGTATTGTTTATATTGGCTTCACTGGTCAACTTTTCCCAAAGTTTAGCCCCTTTAACGTTCATATCCATGCCAATGGCGGGTCTATTGAATTGATCAAACTGCGACCTCGCGTCACTTACTACATCCCCACTTATTCTTGGAACACCGTCACGATTGGATTTTAAGGCATAAAGATCTATAACTTCCACATCCTTTGCAGGTCTTTCCCATACAAATTTTGTGAATTGAATGTCATTGGGAAGCAAACGAATTATTTCTTTCATTCTAAGATACTCGCCTACTTTAGCTGTATCCTTGATGGCAAATTTGGCAATGGCATATCCGGTTCCCTGCCCTTTTATCAAATCCAACAAAGGATTCACCTGACCGGCAAGGTCTAAGGAGTCTTGGGATACATCGGACAATAGCGAGTCTATTTCGGACTCTTCTTTTACCGGGGCTTCCTCAGAAACTTCTATTAAGGTTTTCAACCGCTCGTTGGCAGATACCAAGAAGTTTCCTATACTTTGATTGCTTGGGCTATAGGTTTCCCAAAATTCCAGTTGTGCCGTACTTGAAAGTAAACTCTGTGCCCTTTTGATATCTTTCGCTCCAGGTAATTCAACAAGAATTCTACCGGAGTTCCCCTCTCGTTGAATATTGGGCTGTGTAACCCCAAAACCATCGATACGTTCCCTAAGCACCTCAAAAGCGGAAACAATGGACTCATCAATTTTTGTACGGATAATGGGCTTTACTTCATCATCCGACATTTGAAAATTGATGGCATCACTCAATCCCTTATTCGCAAAAATATCCGGGGATGCCAATTTAGTATCCCCTTTTAGATTATCGAAAGCGTCGAAGAACAAATCCAGATAGGTATCGTCACTACTTTTGGAAGCGGTATCTGCATCGGCCAAGGCCTTATTAAAAATAGGGTTTTTGGTATTGTTGGCCAGCCCCTTTAAAATATCCTTTACGGAGATTTGAAGGGTAACATTTATTCCCCCCTTAAGGTCCAAACCTTTGTTCAGTTCTTTTTTCTTCGCCTCGTCATAATCCGTGAACCCTAGAATTGTATTCTTACCTATGGAATCCAAGTAGTTAGCTTCCAAAGCTTCCCGTTTCGCCACATAATCATCTTCAGCTTCGGAGATACCGCTTGTAGCAAAAGCTTCTGCATCCTTCTCTATTTTACTGGTTATAAAAGTATAGGATAGTTGATAGATACTCACTAGCCCAAAGAGAAAGGCAAAAAGCTTTATAAGTCCTTTGTTTTGCATTAGTTATATATATTTATTGATGGTATTTATAATAGCGTGCAAATATATTATTTCCCATAGGAATTGACAATTTATTTATGAGTTATTCCCAAATGAGAGGGCATCCGTTCTCGATTGTCATCGAGGACGGATGCCCATATGTCTCTTGAAATACGTTATTAAATTACAATTCCAACAAACCGTTGGTCTTTTTTACACCTGCGGCGCTTTCTTGCATTTTTGCCTTCTCGGCTTCATCCAAATCTATATCGACTATTTTTTCTATCCCATTTTTACCCAAAATAACAGGCACGCCGATACAAATATCATTAAGATCATATTCGCCTTCCAATAAGGTGGAACAAGGAAACATCTTCTTTTGATCGCATGCAATGGCCTGAACCAACCCTGAAACCGCCGCTCCGGGGGCATACCATGCACTGGTCCCCAAAAGTTTGGTCAAAGTGGCACCACCGACTTTGGTGTCCTCAGCTACTTGTTGTAATCTATCAGCGGTTAAAAACTCAGCAACCTTAATACTATTTCTTGTAGCATGTCTGGTTAGCGGCACCATACCTTTATCACTATGTCCGCCGATAACCATTCCATCAATATCGGATATGGGTGCCTCCATGGCCTCGGCCAGTCGATATTTAAATCTGGCGCTA
>JBCBZE010000150.1:0-8071 GCA_039815505.1 Bacteroidota bacterium
GGTTGTGTACGAACCTTCGATTTCGAAATAACCGGTTTTGAAGCCTTGTCCCTTACACTGGAGCAGCGCAACATCAATGAAATTACGGCGATTGCCGAAGGTGGTCTGGAGAATTACACCTTCCAATTTGGAGATGTGGACAACGGAGGTGACAACACCTATATTGTCAACAGGACAGATACATATACCGTTACCGTTACCGACGAGAACGGATGTGAAGTAAGTTCTTCCATATTCATTGAGTTTATAGATATAGAAATCCCTGAGTTCTTTACCCCTGATGGAGACGGTCTTAACGATTTCTGGGTTCCAAGGAATCAAGAAGCTTTCCCAGAGATACTAACCATCATATTTGACCGTTATGGTAGGGAGATTTATAGAATGGGATTAAACGATGTTGGCTGGAACGGGATTTACCAAAAAAGCCAGCTCCCCACAGGTGATTACTGGTATATAATAAAACTAAATGGAGAAAATGATAATAGAGAATTTGTAGGACACTTTACCCTTTATCGATAAAAACTTAACCTAAAGAATTATGCGCAATAGAATATTAACCCTAATGTTGCTCCTGAGTGCCCTTGCCTCTAAAGGACAGGAGCTTACCATTCCCACGCTGTCCCAATACCTAGCGGACAACCCCTTTGTAATAGCCCCCACGTATGCAGGTATAGGGGACCATGTAAAAATACGTTTAAACGGACTTACCCAATGGGTGGGTATAGAAGACGCACCGGACACACAATCCCTTGCTGCGGATATGCGAGTTGGAGAACGTTCAGGTATAGGGTTGGTCCTATACAACGATAGCAATGGTTTCACGGAACAAAAAGGGGCGAGGGTGTCTTTTGCGCATCACCTGACCTTGGACAGATATGATGATGAGTTTTTATCCTTCGGGGTTTCCTATAACTTTAATCAGTTCAGAATAAATACCGACGAAATTACGGATATTGTACTTGATCCCGGTTTTGATGGTGATAGGGCAACGGATAATCATAACTTTGATATAGGGGTATTGTATAGGAAAGATAAGTTTTATCTTAATTTAAGCGCCTCTAACATTCTTAACAAGGATTTTAATGATTTTGATGCGCTTTTTGAACCAAACACCTTAAGAAACTACTTTGTTTACACAGGCTATCGTTATAGAAAAAACAAAAACTCCAACATGGAGATAGAACCTTCCATACTTTATAAAGTTTTTGAAAGTGATGGTCGTTCCGAGGTTGATGCAAACGTAAAGTTTCGCTGGTATGATTTTGAAGATTATTACTATGCCGGGGTAAACTATCGTTTTCTAATCGATCAAACGGGAGATCCTCTTTTTCTAGCGCCTTTTGCGGGTCTTAAAAAGAACAACTTTTACTTTGGCTATTCGTACCAAATTATTCTTAATGAGATTCTAGGTTTTAGTACTGGAACACATGTTGTGACCGTCGGAATAGATCTTTTCCAAGGGTTGAGTAATTGTAGATGTACCTACTGATCTCTGATAGTTTTGCATTAAGTTTGTAAAAACTTAAGCAAGAAAATGGGACAAGTATCGGTTAATAATATCAAGGTCTATGCATATCATGGCTGTTTAAGGGAGGAAAGCATCATCGGCAGCGATTATAGGGTAGATGTTACGATCAACACCGATCTTACCAAAGCTTCTTTTTCGGATAATCTAACGGATACGGTGGATTATGTCCACATTAACTCGATTGTAAAAGAAGAAATGAAAGTGCCCTCCAAGCTCTTGGAACATGTGGCCAGAAGAATGTTAGATCGTATTTTTGACGAAATCCCGTCCGTATCCGAAATCGAAGTTTCCGTTTCAAAAATTAATCCCCCTATTGGTGGTAACGCAGAATCCGTTACTATAGTTCTACACGAAAAGAGAAGGTAAGTTTCCGTTTTGGAAACTTAAAAAAAGTGCTACATTTGCACCACAAAACGGCATCGTGGCCGAGTGGCTAGGCACAGCTCTGCAAAAGCTTGTACAGCGGTTCGAATCCGCTCGATGCCTCAAAGAAAAACCCATCTCTTCGATGGGTTTTTTTTAGTCTCTTATCATTTCAATCCCTTTTTCCAAATTCAATTTATCTTTTGGTAAAAAACCTTTGGTAATTAAGACCAGGCCACAAATAATCAAAATAATGCCCAGTCCTTTTTTAATGAAGTGAATTCGTTTTTTGGTCAATTTTCTTTTCAACTGTTTGGCTAAAAGTATTTTAAAGATATCCGTGGTTAAATAAGCCGAAATCATTGTGGCAAAAAATAGAAGTATTCTATTTGGGTCGTTATCCAAACTGGGTCCAACAACGATGATGACCCCTAACCAAAATACCAATACCCCAACATTGATAAAGTTCAATAAAAAACCTTTTACAAAAAGGCTTAAATAATCCCCTCTACTAATTTTAAAATCTGTCCGTTCTTCTTTTTCTTTCTTTTTAATAAAAGTGGTAATCCCGTAAACCAGAAGGATAACACCTCCAAAAACAAAAAGGCCAGAAATATTATTGAGATTGTCCAATAATTGAAAACTACTGAAGTAGGCGATGGCAATAAAAAGAATATCTGCAAAAATTACGCCTAAATCAAAGCTTAATGCGGCCCTAAATCCCTTAATCGCGCTGGTTTCCAACAAAACAAAAAAAACAGGCCCGATAATAAAGCTTAACAAAAAGCCCAATGGTATCGCCGCCTGTACGTCTTCTAACATAAACTATTTCTATTGCATTCTAGTAATTTTTCCTCCGAACACCGTTTTTTCATCCATTTTGGCAGGATCTCCGTAGACCAGGACTTCACCACCTGCCTTTACACTTGCTTTTACATAATCCGTTGCATAGATCTCGGCGTTGGAACCTGCATTTACATTAATGGTGCAAAACTTTGTCTTGAGCTCTTTGCCCTTGTAAACTCCCCCCGTATTTATGTTTACATCCTGTACATCGGCAGACCCACTAGCATTTATCACTCCCCCGGTAACAGATTTTATCAATAATTGTTCAACTTCGGCATTGATATCAAGTTCTCCACCTTCTTGGGATTTTAACTCCAACACCTCCTGTACTAATATTTCTTCCGAGCTGATCCGGGCATCTTCGTTAACATCAATGACCACTAAGGTTTCCGTATAATATAGGTCTATAAAAGTTCTGTATCCACTAAATATTTTATCTATTTGCATTCGTAATTTTAAGACCCCTCCATTATTTACTATCGCTACTTTCTTGGTATTGGCACCGGTGATTACGGCCCTGTTGGCATCCGATTTTATAAGATTGATGGATAATCCATCAAAACCTTTTATCTGAGTAAATTTTTGTAGTTCCTGGGTTATTTTTTCTTCCTGGGCCATTGTATAGCATCCCAATAATAGGATTACGAATAGCAGTAGTTTTTTCATGGCATCGGTTTTTAGATATTCTCTCGCGTAAGTTGACGAATTTCGTTCCAAAAATAGCTTTATTCCAACTTTTCCAAAAGGGTAAAATCCAAATGTCTTTTTACCAAATCAGTGCTCTTTACCATTACCAGGACTTGGTCTCCCAATTGATAGGTTTTTTTGGTTCGCTCCCCGATAATGGCGTATTCCGTTTCGTCAAAGGTATAATAATCATCCTTTATATCCCTGATGCGAACCATTCCCTCACATTTGTTTTCTATAATTTCCACATAGATTCCCCATTCTGTTACACCAGATATGACACCCACAAACTCCCTATCTTGATGGTCCTGCATAAATTTTATTTGCATATATTTAATGGAATCCCGTTCTGCATTGGCCGCTAGATTTTCCATATCTGAAGAATGCTTACATTTTTCCTCATAAATCTCTGCTTTGGGAGATGCCCCACCATCTAAGTAGTGTTGTAATAACCTATGTACCATGACATCCGGATAACGTCTAATGGGAGAGGTAAAATGGGAATAATAATCAAAGGCCAGGCCATAGTGGCCTATATTATCCGTTGTATAAATTGCCTTGCTCATACTCCTTATGGCCAAGGTATCCACCAAATTCTGTTCTTTTTGTCCTTTAACATCCTCCAATAACTTATTTAGAGAGTCACTGATGGTTTTTTTATCCTTAAAGTTAAGTCTATGACCAAAACGGGATATTATGCCGTTGAGAGCTATTAATTTATCCTCATCTGGTTCATCGTGAATACGATACACGAAGGGTTTGGTAGGTTTCTGTTTTCCTATGAACTCCGCTACCTTTTTATTGGCCAACAACATAAATTCCTCTATGAGCTTATTGGCATCTTTTGCTTCCTTAAAGTACACGCTTTCCGGTTCATTGTTTTCCGTGAGATTAAATCTCACCTCCACCTTATCAAAAGAAATCGCTCCGGAACGCATTCTCCCCGAGCGCATAATTTTAGCTAACTTATCTAGTTGTAAAGTGGCTTGGACCACCTCTTTATCCACCTGATATGCCCCGTTCCTTATAGAAATCTCCTCCGGGATATTCCCATCTCCGTTCTCAATGATATATTGCGCTTCCTCGTAGGCAAAGCGTTCATTGGAGTCAATGACCGTCCTACCAAACCATTGATTCCTGATATGGGCTTTATCATCCAACTCAAAAATCGCGGAAAAAGTATATTTCTCCTCATTAGGTCTTAGGGAACAAGCATTGTTGGACAGTACTTCTGGTAGCATTGGAACGACTCTGTCGACAAGGTAGACCGAGGTTGCCCGTTCATAGGCCTCATCGTCCAAGATAGTGCCCGGAACAAGATAATGTGATACATCGGCTATATGAATGCCTATCTCATAATTTCCATTTTCCAAAACTTTGAACGAAAGGGCATCATCAAAATCCTTGGCATCTTTTGGATCTATGGTAAAAGTAAGGGTATTCCTCATATCCCTTCTTTTAGCAATTTCATCGGGTTTTATAGCGGTGTCCAAGGTATTTGCAAAGCGCTCTACATCTGCTGGAAATTCATAGGGAAGCCCATACTCGGCAAGTATGGAATGTATTTCTGTTTGATGTTCCCCTGGTTTCCCCAACACATCTATGATCTCACCAAAAGGAGAATCCGCCTTTTCTGGCCATTCATTTATTCTAACGATAACCTTATCGCCTTCTTCGGCACTTCCTATTTTCTCCTTCGGAACAAAAATATCGGTATACATTCTAAAATCCGTTGGCCTTACGAACGCATAATTTTTTTGAAGTTGTACAATTCCTACAAACTCCGTTTTTTTACGATCTAGGACCTTTGCTATCTCACCTTCCAACTTTTTTCCTTTTCTTCTTGGGAAAACATATACTTGGACCGTATCTCCGTGAAAGGCTTTTTTTAATTTATTATAAGGTACAAAAACATCTTCGTCCATTTCATCGATCACGATATAGGCATTTCCCCTACCTGTAATATCCACCCTGCCATTATGATAGCTTTTTGAAGTGGCCAAGGCCTTATACTTCCCTGGACTTATTTCCAAAATTCTTCGTTTTTCCTTTAATTGAACTAACTTTTTAATGAGTTCATTTCTTCCATTGGCATCGGTAATGCCGATTTTGGATGCTATTTGCTTGTAGTTAAAGTTTTCATTGGGCCGCTTTTCCAAAACGGTAAAAATACCCTTGGTAATTTCGTTTTTTCTTTGACTTTTAGCTCTCTTTTTTTTCTTTGACATTAAAATTTTTTATTTCGTGAAAATTACGAATTATAATCTATTGGAAGTTTCCAAGACATAAAACTTAATCCATTTTTAAAACAGTAATTCTTATGAACAATCATAACATACCTATTTTCTTTTTTTGAATTTTTAAAATATAAAATGATGGTTATAATAGCTTGTTAATAGTGGAGATAAAAAAGTAACCAAAAAGTTGGTAGTGTGCTATGCCTAATTTTATTGACAATTTATTCAATGTTTATACAACTCCTTCTATAATCTAAATCAGGATGTTATATGTATTATCAACTACTATTGACAACTTCTTTTAACATGAATTTTTTGATAATTAAAGGTTACTTTAATGTTAACTTCCCAAAAATATCGTTGAATAATTTTTAAATAGTATTTTAAAAATATGCTATGATAATCTCCAATTGTTTTGTAAAGCGATATTTTTAAGGAAAATAAAAATATACTATTTACTTTTTATAAGCAGTTTATTAACAAATGGATACTATTTATAAAACACTAAAGAACAACACAATTATGTTTTCCCAAAGCTTTTGTTGTTAATAACCTAGTATTTGTTGTGAAATCATAGGTATTCGTACCTTTGTATATCTCAAAAAAGAAAGAAATGAAAATAGCCATAGGGAACGATCACGCGGGAACTGAGTATAAACTGGCTGTTGTAGGCCTTTTAAAATCGATGGGTATAGAAGTTAATAATTATGGGACCGATGGGACCGATAGTGTGGATTACCCGGATTTCATCCATCCTGTTGCCAAAGACGTTACCGATGGCCAGGTAGATTGGGGAATCATTATTTGTGGAAGTGGTAATGGCGCGTCAATGACCGCTAATAAACATCAAAAAGTCAGGGCCGCACTTTGTTGGACCAAGGAAATCGTTCAGTTGGCCAGGGAACATAACGATGCCAATATTCTTAGTCTTCCTGCCCGGTTTATTTCTTTACAACAGGCCCTGGAGATGGTAAAGACCTTTTTGAACACCAATTTTGAAGGAGGAAGGCATGAAAGAAGAATAGAGAAAATACCTTGCGTTTAATTCATGGGACATTCCCATCATAACCATAAACACCACCATTCCCATTCAGATTTAAAAGGTAGGAACCTAATGGTTTCTATTTTACTGAACGTTCTAATTACCATAGCACAAATTGTAGGTGGTATTGTTTCGGGAAGTCTCTCCTTATTATCCGATGCACTTCATAATTTCAGCGACGTATTATCACTTGTCATAAGTTATGTCGCCAGTGTCCTTTCAAAAAAAGAAGCTTCTACGAATAAAACATTTGGTTATAAAAGAGCAGAAATCATAGCTGCCTTTGTAAACTCGGCTACATTGATTATTGTAGCCATTATTTTAATAAAGGAAGCTATTGAACGTTTTCTGGACCCGCAGGAAGTTGAATCCAATTTAGTGATATGGCTATCGTTATTAGCTATTTTTGCAAATGGCCTTAGTGTACTCCTGATTAAAAAGGATGCAGATAGAAATATGAACATGAAATCTGCTTATTTACACTTATTGACGGATATGATGGCTTCCGTAGCAGTTTTGATCGGCGGCCTTTTAATGAAGTTCTATGCGATGTATTGGGTAGACCCGGTCCTTACCTTGGCAATTGCCCTATATCTCATCTATATGGGATACGATTTATTGAAAGCTTCTACAAGGGTGCTAATGCTATTTACTCCAGAAACCATAGAAGTACAAAAAATAGTGGCATCGATTTGTGGAATACCGCACATAAAGAATGTACATCATGTACATATATGGCAATTGAACGAAGATGAAATACATCTGGAAGCACATGTTGATTTTAGTACGGATATAAAACTTTCGGAGTTTGACGATATCCTTTACAGTATTGAGGAAAAAGTATACCATGAATTTGGTATTAATCATGTGAATATCCAGCCGGAATTTGGCAAGTGTGATATTAAGAAAATAATTGTTCAAGACTGATAATATGCAGATACGCGTTAAACGTTTCGATGAACTATCCACACATGAACTCTATAGTATTTTACGGTTACGAAGCGAGGTTTTCGTGGTGGAACAAAATTGTGCATATCAAGATTTGGATGGTAAGGATCATATGGCGCTACATGTTATAGGCACAAAGAACAGTAAAATTGTGGCCTATACCCGAATTTTTAAACCTGGCGATTATTTCAAGGAAGCGAGCATCGGTAGGGTAGTGGTGAATCCGTTGGAAAGGAATCATAGTTATGGCCGTGATATCATGAAAGCATCTATAAGAACCATAGAAAATGACCTTCAAGAACGTAGCATACATCTATCAGCTCAAACCTATCTGGAAAAGTTTTATAATTCTCTGGGGTTCAA
Source organism: Bacteroidota bacterium (assembly GCA_039815505.1). Taxonomy (GTDB): domain Bacteria; phylum Bacteroidota; class Bacteroidia; order Flavobacteriales; family Flavobacteriaceae; genus CANLWN01. The sequence goes on from JBCBZE010000150.1 coordinate 8,015, forward strand.
TTCGGAAGGGACGGAATATCTGGAAGATGGTATTCCACATATCAGAATGATCAAAAC
>JBCBZE010000348.1:0-3604 GCA_039815505.1 Bacteroidota bacterium
CAAAAAACCTTGGAGCGGGAATTGGAGTGGGTACGTCAGGGTGCTAAAGGCAGGCAAACCAAACAAAAGGCCCGTTTAAAGAATTATGATAAACTAATGAGCCAGGATCAAAAACAACTGGACGAAAAGCTCGAAATCTATATTCCCAATGGCCCAAGATTGGGAACCAATGTTATTGAAGCAAAAGGTGTGAGTAAAGCATATGATGATAAACTGTTATATGAAAATTTGAGCTTTAACCTCCCTCAGGCAGGAATTGTAGGCATTATTGGTCCCAACGGCGCTGGGAAAACTACTATTTTTAGAATGATTATGGGAGAGGAAACACCGAACAAGGGTGAATTCGTCGTAGGGGATACGGCTAAGATTGCTTACGTGGATCAAAGTCATTCCAATATTGACTTGCAAAAGACGATTTGGGAAAATTTTAGTGATGGGCAGGAATTAATACTAATGGGGGGGAAGCAAGTAAATTCAAGGGCTTATTTAAGTCGATTCAATTTCTCGGGAAGTGAACAAAATAAAAAGGTAAATATGCTTTCGGGCGGGGAACGTAACCGTCTACATTTGGCTATGACCTTAAAGGAAGAAGGTAATGTTTTGCTTTTGGACGAGCCTACGAACGATTTGGACGTAAACACCTTAAGGGCATTAGAGGAAGGTCTGGAGAATTTTGCGGGATGCGCAGTGGTTATCTCGCATGACAGGTGGTTCCTAGATCGTATATGTACACATATCTTGGCTTTTGAGGGGGACTCCCAAACCTATTTTTTCGAAGGATCTTTTTCGGATTATGAAGAAAATAAGAAAAAACGTCTTGGTGGAGATTTGATTCCCAAGCGAATCAAGTACAAAAAATTAATTCGATAGCGATGTTAAAAATCCTCTTTGGGATACCAGTCTAACTGAACCACTTTGATATCTGGATTTACGGTGTTGACCAACCTTTTGAATTTTGAGACATCGCTTACGTCAGGGTTTCCGCGATAATGATATGGGTATACTTGTTTTGGTTTAAATTCTAATACGGCATCCGCGGCCTTATCCACGGTCATGGTATAAGGAAGGTTCATACAGATGAAGGCCTTATCAATGTTCTTTAATGCTCTCATCTCCGGAATATCCTCGGTATCTCCAGAAAAATAGAGCCGCTGGTTCCCCATAGTTAGTACATAACCATTTCCGCGTCCCTTTATATGGAATTTGGATGCTTCATCCCTTAAATTGTACATGGGTATGGCTTCTACCGTTATTTCATATCTTTCTTTGGAATCCCCGTTGTTCAAAACATCCAACTGAGGTATAAATTCGTCGGGGATTTTATCAGCAACGGCTTGCGGCACCATTACTTTCGCCTTTGACGTATGTAAGGCCTTAAGGGTTTCCAAACTAAAGTGATCACCATGGATATCGGTTATCAGGATTAAATCCGGTTGCTTATACCCATCAAAGCTTTCAGCACCGCCTACGGGGTCTATATAGATCGTTATATCTTTCCATTCCAAAATTGCCGTAGCATGGCTAATGGGGATTATTTTAATTTCCCCATGATCCTCTTGGGTCATCTCTTTGGCCTCCGCTATTTTTTCAGGTGCTGTGGAGTTGGTACGCCCTTTACATCCTAAAAAGATAAACAGTCCCCCCAGCACTGCGTATGCCAGTATTTTCATGGTACTATGTTTTGTATTTCCTATGGTATTGACCAGTGCAAAATAAAACGCATATAAAGTTAATATATCGTAGTATAACGGTCATAATACTATTTATTTTTTTCACTTAAAAAATCTAAAAGGAAAAACATACCGTATATAGTCGTATAAAACAAATAACTTTTATTAACTAAGTAAACAGAAGGTTAATTAATTTTTACATTATGACTGAAACGAAGAGTAACAACGGATTAAAAGTAATAGCTGGTTTGCTAGGTGTAGTATTGTTAGGAACAATTATCTATACTGTAAGTCTTTATCAAGATAAGCAAAAGACCACTAATCAACTTACCCAAGAGAAAGAATTGGTGGTTGAGGACCTAAATAGCTTAAAGTCTGAATATGACAAAGCTATTTTGGAAAGTAATGCAACCAACGAAGAGTTGGTATCTGCTAGGGATAACATCGCAAAATATATAGATTCTGTGAAGGCTATGAAAGCTGATATTTCTTCTTTGTCACGCTACAGAAGACAAGTTAGCGTTCTTAAAAAAGAAAGGGAAATGTTATTGAAGCAAGTAGATTCTTTGACACAATCCAACACTTTGATAGCTATGCAAAGAGATAGCACTTTTGTTGAATTGGAAAAGCAAACTGTTTTTAATGATTCTTTAGTGGTTCAGAACACGCAGTTGGCCGATGCCGTTGAAAGAGGTTCTGCGTTGAACTTATCTAAATTTGCGGTAGATGCGGTTAAAGAACGTAACAATGGTAAATTGGTTTCCACGTCCAAAGCAAGTAGAACCGATAAATTTAAAATCTGTTTTACGGTTGCGGACAATGTTATAGCCGAAGCCGGAGATAGGGAGTTTTTTGTTGAGGTATTGGACCCACAAGGAAACGTTTTAGGTGAAAGTTATTCTAAGTCCAACGATTCAGGGGCTTCTGTAACCTACAGTAAAGGGACAAACTTTTACTATGAAAACAATTCATTGGATGTTTGCGATTATATCAATAAGCCGTCGGGAGATTTCCAAAAAGGAAATTACATGGTAAATGTTTATGATGATAGATTAAAGTTATTGGGAACTTCTAAGTTCGCTTTAAAATAAGTAGAAACACTATCCATTTTATAAAAAAAGGGAGCAAGTCTTTTGATTGCTCCCTTTTTTGTTTTTCCTAAATAGGATGGTTTTATTTTAATGAGCCTACCATATCCTCGGGTTTTACCCATTGGTCATATTCTTCCGGTGTAACGTAGCCCAAGTTAATGGCCTCCTCTTTTAACGTAGTACCATTTTTATGCGCGGTATTGGCGATTTCAGCGGCTTTATAATAACCAATCTTTGTATTTAATGCCGTGACCAACATTAGGGAATTGTTCAAAAGTTGTGCTATAACCTCCGTATTGGGTTCTATGCCCGCCGCACAGTGTATATCGAAACTCACGGATGCATCTCCCAATAGTTGAGCGGATTGTAAAATGTTTGCTGCCATCATGGGTTTAAATACATTAAGTTCATAATGTCCCTGGGTACCACCAACATTTATGGCAACGTCATTTCCCAAAATTTGTGCGCAGACCATGGTTAACGCTTCGCACTGCGTAGGGTTTACTTTCCCTGGCATTATGGAGCTACCTGGCTCGTTGGCAGGGATAATAATCTCCCCGATACCAGAACGAGGCCCGGAAGCCATCATTCTAATGTCATTGGCAATTTTGTTCAAGGACACCGCTAATTGTTTTAAGGCACCATGACTTTCCACAATCGCATCATGCGCGGCCAATGCTTCAAATTTATTATCTGCGGTTCTAAAGGGCATGCCTGTAAAAGTGGCAATATATTTTGCTACCAGTACATCATACCCTTCAGGGGTATTTAAGCCCGTACCTACCGCCGTACCTCCAAGGGCAAGTTCGCTTAAATGATCCAACGTATTGCGCAAGGCCTTTA
>JBCBZE010000008.1:0-32569 GCA_039815505.1 Bacteroidota bacterium
ATTTGGGATTAACTTATTTGGGACAGACCGATATCATTTCATGGGGTTCCCAACTCAACGGAATATTCCGTTTTGGGGAAAATGAGCGTGATTTCAGATTCGGAAATCGTTATAATCTAAACAATTGGATTGCCATAAAACCTGTAGATTGGTTAAGCTTTTCAGTTCGTATGGAAGGCTTGATAGTTGATGAAATTGAAGGAGCCGACCCCGATCTAAACCCATTGATGGTCATCACCGCGGACACCAATAACTCTGGCGGGAATTTTATAAACTCCGGCTTGGGGTTCAATACCTATATCCCCACTGGAGCCTTGAAAAATTTGAGGTTCGGGTTCGAATTTGGTTTTCCCATTTACCAGGATCTCAATGGGATTCAGTTAAAACAAAAGGAAACACTCAGTTTTGGAGCTCAATATTCCTTTAAATAAAATTAAACCCTTTCCCCTATGTTCGGTATAAACCGAACATAGGGGAAATTGCATCGCACATCATGAAGAAAAATAAATTTATTAGGCTTAATCGAAAGTGGCATCGGTATCTAGGACTTATATTGGGTGTACAATTTTTATTATGGACTCTCGGCGGACTTTATTTTAGCTGGACCAATATTGAAGAAATAAGAGGTGATGATCTTAAAAACAGCCATCCGACAATGTCTACTAATTTAAATTACATATCACCTACATTGTTCTTGGCAGATAGTTTTGAACCCTCCGATTCATTACGATCACTTCATCTTACTACCATTTTAGGGAAACCCTTTTACCGAGTGGAATCCCTAACAAACGGGGTTAAAAAGGTAAGTTTGTTCAATGCCATAGATGGTTCTATCCGCGGGGCCATCACCAAAGAGGAAGCGACCGCGATCGCAAAAAACAAATTAAATGTAAAAGCCAAGGTAAAGTTTATTGAATATTTGACCAAGACCGGAGAACACCATGAGTATCGAGAGCGCCCTTTACCCGCTTATGCGATTACGTTTGATTCCCCTGCAAACACTACAGTGTATGTTTCACAGGAACATGGAAATGTACAGACATTTCGGAACAACCAGTGGCGTGTTTTCGATTTTCTTTGGATGCTACATACCATGGACTATAGGGAAAGGGACAACTTTAACAACTGGTTGCTCAGGGCTTTTTCAATCTTTGGTATCTTTACCATCCTTTCAGGATTTAGTTTATATATTTTGACCTCAAGAAAATTTAAACCAATAAAAAAATGAAATCAAAAAACCTTATTGTTATATACATTCTAACTTTACTTTTAACCATTTCCTGTAAAGAGGAAAAAAAGGCCGCGATAGAAATTTCCCAGATGCAAAAAGTAATGGCCGTCCATGATGAAGTCATGCCCAAAATGGGTACACTAAGCAGACTTGTTGCCAAGCTTAAGAGCAAGGTAGATACAACCCTTACAGGAAGAGAAAACGAAAAGGCCATGAAAGATCTTCAAGATGCCAACAAAGCCATGATGGATTGGATGGTAAATTTTGGAGATCGTTTCGACTCTGATGAAATCTTAAATGGAAAGGCTTTAAATTCTGAAAAACAACAGTGGTTAAATGAAGAGGAAAAAAAGATTATGGAAGTACGCGATCAAATCAATGGTAGCATTGAAAAGGCCAAAACATTGTTAAAAGAGGAAAATTAGGAGATTCGATTAGTGATTATTTGTGAGCGATATGCCATTCCACATTAAACGGCTTAATTTCTTGTTCACAAATCAATCCTTCCATTGGAGGGTTTCCATAAGCCTTCGGATATCCCGCTGTAAGTAGACTGCAGCTGGATAAATGGAATCATAGTTGGGTTTTGCATAAAAGTAAAGTGACCCGGTTATAAAGTGATTCACACTGTCCGTAACATAAAACTGCGATTGGGATGCAGCGTTCCCCGCTACGTCGTAGAACATCCCATACACCCGATCCTGTTCGTTTAGAAAAGGTTGCTCAACGATTCCATCCGCTTTTACCACATGTTCATAGGACAGTTTCTGAGCATCGGACAAAAGCTTTACCAAATCACCATCTACTTTTTTATAACTAAGGAAAATGGATCCTTTGATCTTAGGGTAGTCCAAGGTAATGGAGCAATCATCCTTTATTTTCAAATTGGCCAATTCGCTGTATTCAAATATATAGTTACAATTGGCAATCAATTTTTTTGTTTCCGCTTCAGGGTACTCCAGACGCAACATGCCCTTGGGCTTGGGAAAAACATCTTCCTTACAACTTAAAAAAAGGAGGGTGCAGACCAAAAAACCAAAAATATATTTACTGTGCATTGGGAAGGGTGATTTTTATTTGTTTTAAGCGCTTTTTATCCAAACTCTCCACTATAAACTGATAGTTTTTAAAATGTACTTTTTCCCCTCGCTTGGGGAAGCTTCCGGCAATTTCCAAAACAAAACCTGCAATGGTCTCGGACTCCCCTTTTTGTTCTTCAAAATCTTCCTCATCATTGATCTTAACCACTCTGTAAAAATCCTTTAGGGCTGTTTTTCCATCAAATACATAGTTAAAATCATCTAATTTGGAAAATACTAGATCTTCATCATCAAATTCATCACTGATGTCTCCCACAATTTCTTCTATAATATCCTCTAAAGTAACAATTCCGGAGGTACCGCCATATTCGTCGACCACGATGGCCAAGTGATTCTTCTTCTCTTGGAATTCCGATAATAGGTCGTCCAATTTTTTGTTCTCGGGAACAAAGTAGGGTTCGCGTATCAAGGATATCCAATTAAATGTTTTTCGATCAATGTGGGGCAATAGATCTTTAACGTAAAGAACACCTAAAACCTTGTCTATATTATCCGAAAAAACCGGTATGCGAGAATATCCATTTTGTGTTATTTGCTCCATTACCTCCGGAAACTTCATTTCTTCGTTTAGGGCAAAAATATCTATCCTCGGGCGCATTACCTGTTTGGTATCGGTATTGCCAAAGGAAACTATTCCTTCCAATATTTTCTGCTCCTCCTTAGTGGTATCCCCTTCCGATGTTAACTCCAATGCTTGGGAAAGGTGATCTACGCTAAGGTTCGATTTTTGTTTTCCGAGTTTATCGTACAAAAAAATGGTCCCCAGTCGCATGGGCGAACTCAAGGGAGTAAAAATAAAATCCATTAAGCGAAGGGGATAAGCCATAAAATGGGAAAAACTAACCCGATTTCTATTGGCATAAATTTTTGGCAAAATCTCCCCGAACATTAAGATCAAAAAAGTAGCAACCACTACTTCCAAAAGAAAGCGAACCGATATAAGACCGAACAGTTGCTGTTTTACGGAAGCGAACAACGTATCCCCGATAGAACTAAACAATAATACAATGCCTATATTGATTGCATTATTACCTATTAATATGGTAGCCAATAGCTTCTTCGGTTTTTCCAATAATTTGGTTACGATTTTACCCTTTGACGTTTTCTCTTCTTCTATTTCATTGACATCGGTAGGGGAAAGTCCAAAAAAAGCCACTTCCGCCCCGGAAATCAAGGCAGAACATGCCAAAAGGGCGATCATTATCGCAACTTTAATCGCAAATACACTTGTAATGGAAATAAAACCTATTAATAAACTGAGGGGATCAGGGTCCAATAGTTAAAATTTAATGTGCTTAGATTAGAATGGTAAATCATCTTCCTGTTCCGGCTGTTCCACCGGTGAAGTTTCCTTTGGCTCATTGGAGACGGCCCCCATAGGTTTTTGTTGCGATGGTTGCTGGGGAACGGATTGTGCATTGGCCATACTTTCACTTTTTGTGGAAAGGAAGGTGAAATCCTGGACATGTACCTCGGTCGTATAGCGTGTTTGGCCGTCTTCTCCTTGCCATTGACGATTTTTAAGTCGCCCCTCTACATAAATCTTATCTCCTTTATTAAGGTATTTTTCGCATATTTCAGCGGCTTTGTTACGAACTACAATATTATGCCAATCTGTATTCGTTACTTTTTCGCCAGTTTGCTTATTCGTGTAGGATTCATTTGTTGCCAGGGGAAATCTACCGATACAGTTTCCTCCCTCAAAATAATGTATTTTTACCTCATCTCCCAGATGTCCTATCAACATCACTTTATTCAATGTGCCGCTCATATTCTTGATCTACTATTCAAAAGTACTAAATTTTAAAGGTTTTTATAAAGTCTGCTATCAAAACAGGAACCGGATATGTATGAAGTGAAGCAAGGTCGATACTATCCTTGAACGATGTATGTGTTCTTACTATCCAAAACTTGGTATGCAGATGTTGATGCGAAAGCTTGTGGACAATGGTCTCTTCATTATGTTGGTATACTTTGCCCATATCTTTTAAATCTAAAAACTCCTTAAGCCGGGTTTTTACTTCTTTAAGACCGATTTCCTCCTCAGATTCCAATAAAGGAAATTCGAAAAGACCTTGCCAAATGCCCTTCCCGTTCCTCTTGTGTAGCAAGGTACTATAATTCACCTTCTCCTTGCCTAAGTGTTCGTTGGATATTACCGGCACCAGATAATTAAAATATCTGTTTCGTATTTTCGTTTTGTTCAATTTTACCGGTAGACTATTTATGGTGTTCTTCTGAAGGGCCACACAACTATCGTTTAAGGGACAATGCAAACAGTAAGGTTTTTTGGGGGTACACTGTATCGCACCAAACTCCATGATACCTTGATTGTAGTCCCTTACCTCCGAAGTGTCCATTACCTTTTTGGCCAATTGTTTAAAATACTTGACGCCTTCTGTTCCGTTTATAGGAATATCTACCCCAAAATAACGAGACAGCACCCTGTAAACATTGCCATCGACAACCGGTTCTGCCTTATTAAAACATATGGAGGCTATGGCACTTGCCGTATAATCCCCAACACCTTTTAGTGCAACTAGCTCCTTATAGGTATTTGGGAACTTCCCTTTATAGCGGTCCGTTACGATTTTAGCCGTAGTATGCAGGTTTCTGGCCCGGGAATAATACCCAAGGCCCTGCCATAATTTTAATACTTTTTCCTCAGGGGCATTGGCCAAATCCTTAACAGTAGGAAAATTTTCTAAAAACTTTAAATAATAGGGTGTTCCCTGAGCCACGCGGGTTTGTTGCAACATAATCTCTGAAAGCCATATTTTATAGGGGTCTCGGGTACTACGCCAAGGAAGGTCTCTCTTGTTTTCGGCATACCACAGAAGGATTTTTTGGGAAAAGGACATCTTAAAAAATACTAAAGAACAAAAGTAACTGTTTAAATACTTAAAATTAGTCCATTAGCAGAAAAGATTGAATTAAATTTATATATTTGCAAGCCAAAAAAACAAACTGAAAATTTATAATCTAAGATGACGAAAGCGGATATTGTAACGAGAATCTCAGAAAAACTGGGAATAGAAAAAGGAGATGTTCAGGCAACTGTTGAATCTTTTATGGAAGAGGTTAAGTCCTCACTAGAGAACGGAGATAACGTTTATTTAAGGGGTTTCGGTAGTTTCATTATTAAAACAAGGGCCGAAAAAACAGGTAGGAATATATCCAAAAATACAACTATAAAAATACCTGCACACAACATTCCGGCATTTAAGCCTGCCAAGGTTTTTGTAGAAGGGGTTAAGAGTAACGTACAAGTAAAATAAACATATTAATTAATAATAAACCAGAACTCTATGCCGAGTGGTAAAAAAAGAAAAAGACATAAGGTAGCTACCCATAAGCGAAAAAAGCGTAGGAGAGCTAACCGACATAAGAAAAAGTAGTTTTCACAACTACTTTTTCATTTTATACGTTCATTGACATAGAAATTCCAAAAAAGAATTTCGACGGGTTTATACAACCTGTTATATATATTGTTTAATCTATTTGTTCGCAAAAAGCGAATGAGTATAAATTGATTCAGGTGAATAAAGAATTAATCGTAAGATCTAGTTCAGATGCCGTCGATTTTGCCTTACTAAAGGATGGAAAACTAATAGAATTACACAAAGAAGAGGACAATAATGACTTCTCCGTTGGCGATATATTAATTGCCAAGGTACGAAAACCGGTTACCGGTCTCAACGCGGCCTTTGTAAACGTCGGGTATGAAAAAGATGCCTTTCTGCATTATCATGACCTTGGGCCACAACTTTCCTCCATGCTGAAATTCATAAAGAGAGTCAGTACCGGAAAACTAAGAAATTATTCCTTAAAAGACTTTCCATTCGAAAAAGATATTGATAAACACGGTGTTATCACCGATGTTATAAAAGCCAATCAATCTTTATTAGTGCAAATTGTTAAAGAACCCATTTCTACCAAAGGGCCAAGAATTAGCTCGGAACTATCTATTGCCGGGCGTTATTTGGTAATGGTCCCTTTTTCCGATCGCGTCTCCGTATCGCAGAAAATAGAGAGCAAAGAGGAAAAAGACAGACTTAAAAGACTTGTAAAAAGTATTAAGCCTAAAGGATTTGGTGTTATAATAAGAACAGTTGCAGAAGGCAAAAAAGTAGCAGAATTAGACAAAGATCTAGAAAACTTACTGGACAAATGGTCCACGTTATGTAAGAAATTGTATAAAGCACCACATCCGTCCAAAGTTTTGGTTGAGCTTAATAGGGCTTCATCCATACTTAGGGATGTTTTTAACGACACCTTTACAGGTATACAGGTAGATGATGAAACGCTTTATAATCAAATCAAGGATTATGTCCTCGAAATTGCACCCAAAAAGGAATCCATTGTAAAGTTGTATAATTCTTCTGTTCCCATTTATGAAAAATTTGGGATAGAAAGACAAATAAAGACTTCTTTTGGCCGCACAGCGTCCATGAGCAAAGGTGCCTATCTAATTATTGAACATACCGAAGCCTTACATGTTATTGATGTGAATAGTGGAAATCGTTCCAATAAAGCCAAAAACCAAGAAGATACGGCATTGGAAGTAAATTTGTTGGCGGCTTCCGAAATTGCAAGACAATTGCGATTACGTGATATGGGAGGTATTATCGTAGTAGACTTTATAGATATGAGTAGGGCCGATCATAGAAGAAAACTTTTTGATCGTCTTAGGGACGAAATGAAAGAGGACAGGGCCAAACATAAAATACTACCCCCAAGCAAGTTTGGACTTATTCAGATTACAAGGCAAAGGGTGAGACCAGAAATGAACATTAAGACAACCGAGGAAAATCCCGAAGGCAATGGCCAGGAGGTAGAAGCCCCAATCGTTTTATTGGACAAAATAAATGCCGATCTGGAGAAATTGTTGAAAGGGCCGGCCAAGGACAACGGAATTATATTGAACATACATCCGTTTATTGCCGCCTACCTGACCAAAGGTTTCCCATCTATGCGTGCCAAGTGGTTTATGGAGCATAAAAAATGGGTGAAAATTCAGCCTAGGGATGCTTACACGTATCTTGAATACCGTTTTAAGAATAAAGACGGTAAAACCATTTATTAAAAAACAAAGCGACTTCGGTAACGGAGTCGCTTTTTTGTTTTAAAGATTTTGTACTTTTCCAAATACTAAACACCAACTACTTGAAACCAAGCTGTAAAAACTGCAATAGGGATATATCCTTGGATGATAATTTTTGTCGTGACTGCGGTGCGAAGGTCATAAGAAACAGAATCACCTTAAGGAACCTAATTTTGGATATATTTCAAAATGCTTTCGGATGGGACAATACATTCTTCCATACGATTAAGGCCCTTATAACCAAACCCCATGTAATTTTTGGGGAATATCTAGGGGGAACCAGAAAAAAATACATGAATCCCTTTACTTTTTTAAGTATCGGGATGGCTGTGGCGCTATTTATTTTCAATGCATTTACCGAAGATTATATACAGGTTTCCCTTGAATTCAACACAAAGCAAATGGAGTGGATGGGGGAAACCTTTGGGGGAAAATTCAATTCATCGGAGTTTCAAAAGGAACAGCTCCAAGAATCGGAGAAAAGCAATAGGTTCTTGCTAAAATACTTTAACCTATTTACATTTTTATTAGTTCCTTTTTACACCTTGATAGCGTTCTTGGTTTATAGGAAACCATACAACTATGGGGAACATTTAGTACTCAACGGATATATGCAAGGGCTTAGTTTTTTCAGTAGTACCCTTCTCTTTTTGATCAGTATATTTACACATCCCCTTGTTTATTTTTCCGCTCCTCTGTTGTTGGTGATATACTACACCTATGCTTATGGAAAATTATACAAGCTTACCATAGCCCAATCTATTTTAAAAGTTATTGTATTTTTGGCCATTGTCTTTGTCCTGTTAGTCCTCATATTTATTTTGGCCATGGTTGCAGGATTAATAATCGGGGCTTTAAAAAAGTAAATTTTGATTTTATCAACTCTTGGGTTTATCCCTAAGCCATGGGCAAAAGCAATTAAAATACCGTGTACAAAACGTAATGATCAATCACAAGGCATATACCTTAACGGAGGCTACCAGGAAATTGGAAGCATACTGCGCCTATCAAGATCGTTGCCATAAGGAAGTATTTGCTAAATTGAAGGAGATGCGCATGATTCCTATGGCCATAGATCAAATTATGGGCCATCTTATCCAAGAAGACTTCTTAAACGAAGAACGTTTCTCCAAAAGTTTCGCAAGAGGTAAGTTCACCATAAAAAAATGGGGAAGAAACAGAATTGTAAATGAATTGAGGAAAAGGGATATCTCAGCATATAATATCAAAACCGCTTTACAGGAAATAGAGGAAGAGAATTATTTATCGACATTGGATCTACTTGCTAAAAAGAAGCTGGAAGAAATAAAGGAAACCAATAGACAAAAGAAAAAAAGAAAATTGGCGGACTATCTATTCTATCGCGGTTGGGAAAGTTATTTAGTATATGATAAAATAGCGGAGCTTATTAAGTAATTGCCCCTTTAAGGCTCCTATGGGTCCTGAGAATAGCTTGTTCGTTCTTCCAATCGATCCATCTTTGCCCTTTCATCTTTCTCATAAGGCCGTCATAGTACCGCATAATAAATATATTATATAGGGCCCTTCCCAGGTTCTTGGGGTTACGGGCTATAGCCCGTAAGCTCATGGAAAAGCCGGGAGTTATGTATTTCATATGATGCCAATACCCTTCCGGTATGTACAAAAGCTCCCCATGGTTTAAATGGGCCTTATAACCCGATACATGTTCTAAAGCAGGCCACTTTTTAAAGTCGGGATTGGAGAAATCAATACTCTCGTGTGTAATTATGGCATGCGGTATTTTATATAAATATTTATTTTCCGATTGTGAAAAAAGAATACATTCCTTTTTCCCTTCAAAATGAAAATGAAAGATATTGGCCAAATCAATATCATAATGCATAAAGGTACTTGAATCCCTTCCTCCAAAAAAAAGCATGGGTAGGCCTTTCATTAACCTAATACCAAAATTTGGGTAGGTAAAGTCTTTTTGTAATGTTGGTATCTCTTTAAGGATATTCCATAAAAAAATACGATATTTGGTAGGCTCGCTTTTGAGAAGGTCAATATAATCCGTCATCTTCATACGGGCATGTGGTTCATTAAAACCATCTTTGTAATCCACGGGTCTGTCGTCATATAAAGGCACCGTAATATCCTTGGCCACCTTCCTCATATACTCTAGGTTCCATTTTGAATACGCAGGCCAATCTTCCACAAACCGCTCTATAACGACCGGTTTTTGTGGTTTAAAATAGTTCTTTATGAACTCCTTGCGGGTAACTGTTTTTATTCTTGGAATATCCTGTAAATTCAAGCGAAATAGAATTACTTAAACTTCAAAATTAAACAACGTTTATAAAAAAACTCTTAAAACTTTCTTATAGTATTTTGTCTTAGTCGGGTAGTTTGGTTCTTACTTTCGCAGCTTCGTTCCGTTCAATGATATGTCCTGGCCTAGTCCATTTTGGTTTTTCGCCCAAAGAGCCATACTTGGATTCGCTAGCCTCAACAGTATCCGGTTGGGACGCTTTTACAAACGGTTTTTGAGGGTTTAATCCCAATAACCTGAACATCTCCATGTCTTCGTTGACATCGGGGTTAGGAGTCGTAAGCAACTTATCTCCCGCAAAAATGGAATTAGCACCCGCAAAAAAGCACATAGCCTGCCCTTCCCTGGTCATTTCCGTACGCCCGGCCGATAATCGTACTTGGGTTTTTGGCATTACGATACGGGTGGTCGCCACCATACGGACCATGTCCCAAATGGGAATAGGTTCCATGTCTTCCATAGGCGTTCCTTCCACGGCTACCAGGGCATTGATCGGTACGGATTCCGGTTGGGGATCCAAGGTGGACAAAGCTACCAACATCCCCGCCCGGTCTTCTACTTTTTCGCCCATTCCAATAATCCCTCCACTGCATACGGTAACATTGCTTTTTCTTACATTATCTATGGTTTCCAAACGATCTTCAAAAGCACGTGTAGAAATAACGTCTTTATAATAATCCTCGGAAGTATCCAAATTATGGTTGTAGGCATAAAGACCTGCCTCGGCCAATCGTTGAGCCTGGTTTTCGGTAAGCATTCCCAGTGTACAGCAAACCTCCATATCCAACTTGTTGATGGTACGTACCATCTCCAAGACTTGATCAAACTCGGGACCATCCTTTACATTGCGCCAAGCTGCACCCATACACACTCTTGAACTTCCAGAAGCTTTGGCGCGAAGTGCTTGTGCCTTTACATGGGAGACCGTCATTAAGTCATTTCCTTCAATATCCGTGTGGTAGCGGGCCGCCTGTGGGCAATAACCACAGTCCTCGGGACACCCTCCCGTTTTTATGGATAATAAAGTGGATACTTGAACCGTATTGGGGTCATGATACTTTCGATGCACCGTAGCTGCGTTGTAGAGCAGCTCCATTAAAGGCGCATTGTATATCTCCAAGATTTCTTTTTTGGTCCAGTTGTGTCTTGCTTCGCTCATAAGAGTGGATTAAATCGAATTCAAAAATAGCCTTTAAAGCTCAAAAATTACAATAATAAAATCTCAAATTACAATTAATACGTTTCGGCAGGTTACAAGACAACTATGATATTTTTGGGGTTTTAAGCAAAATACTTACTGCGTTCCCTCCAAAACCTACTGCGTTCACCATTATTTTTTGGATTCTTTTTGGATGGGATATCCCATTTAAAAATGGAATTGGTATAAACTTTTGATATTTCAACATAAGTACGGCCATTTCTATGCTCAACATTCCCGATGCACCAAATGTATGTCCTATCTTCCATTTATTGGTCGTTAATGCAGGTATAGACCCGGCGAAGACTTTTTTAATTGCATTTGCTTCGGATATATCGCCCTTAATTGTTCCCGGTGCATGCATCACGATGACATCCACTTCTTCCGGATGTATTCTGCCCAAAGCCATTTTCATGGATTTTTGAAAACATAGGGCATCTGTAGAAATGGAAATATTGTGTTTCAAAGGCTCTGTGGCATAACCCACCCCTTCAATGATGGCCAATGTATTTTTTGTAATGCCGCGTTCCAAACAGGCTACGGACGCTCCTTCCCCCAACACCATGGTATTGCTCTTTTTCTCCAAATCCATGGCCCTGCAGGGGTATGCAGCATCGTTTCTACTGTAGATTTTTAGCGCCTTCATTTGCGCAAGTGTAAAAGCGGTCAAGGGAGCTTCACTACCCCCTACCAGGAACTTAGCGGCCATACCGCTTTTTATCCATGCCATACCATTGAGTAATGCATGTAGCGCTGTGGAACATGTAATAGAATGTGATATTTCTGGCCCATTGGTCTGCAAATCATGAGCTACCCATGAGGAGATATTACCTAAAGTGGTGGTTGGAGATGTTAAGGTTTGCACGTGTGTTTTATCCAGAAATTCTTGGTGGTACTTTTCAAAAAGGGCCGTAGCTCCTCTTGAGGAACCCATATTGATCCCAAAATTATCTTTAGGCTCCCAACCGGCATCTTTTATGGCCGACCTTGATGCATGGATGGCGTAAAGGACGGTGGCATCCAGGTTTTTATACTTTGGATCGGACACTTTAAGTTTGTCTATCTCTTGTCTTGCATTTGCAGTAATGGGTGCTACCCAAGCCGTAGTGTCTCCCAACGATTTTTTTTCTAAAAGATGCTCATCATTCAGATAATTTTCCCATATGATCTCTTGTAAAGTTCCTAATGGGGAAATGGAAGCTATGGCGGATATGGAAATAGGTAGAGTCAATTGTATACTTATTTATCTCGGCAAAAATAAAAGTTCTTATCTTCATAAAATACAATCAGCAAAGAAAACAATGAACAACGAATTGGTACCACAGCCCAGTTGGTGGAAACGGAATTGGAAATGGGTAGTTCCCGCAGGGGGTTGCCTATCCCTAATTTTAGTGCTGGTATTTTTTATAGGTTACTTGGTCTATGGGGTAAGCAATATATTTTCCGGTTCTGAACCATATGAATACGCCTTTGAAAAAATTAATAATGACGAGCAAATCGTTGGATTGTTGGGCGCCCCTATCGAAAAAGACGGTATGGTAAAAGGAAGCATAAATTGGAACAATGGGGAAAAGAAAGCCGATATGGAAATTCCTATCACAGGACCCAAAGGAACGGGAACCCTTTATATTAATGCCTCTGGCAACGGGGATGGCTGGATCTACCATGAAATCAAGGTAACCATCAAGGATAATGAGGCTTTTGATTTATTGGAGGATAAGTGATCACAGGTACACCTAAAAAATAAATGTTCTGATTCTTAGTGCGTATTTCAAACTATTTCCAACATATTTATTATACTGTCATAAACTCTCTGCAACTGTTCGTCGGTAATTACATAGGGTGGTAATACGTACACCGTATTTCCCAATGGACGGAGATTGACCCCTTTATCCATAAAAAATTGATAAAGCCGGTCCCGTAATTTACCATAGCGATTTGTTTTCAGGTCCAGATCTACCGCCAATATAACACCCAGGCTTCTTGCGTTCTTCACTTTTGGGTGATTTTCAATTTGTGACACAAATTGTTTATGGGCTTCGGCAATATACTTTCTCCTTTCTAAAATCTCCTCAGAAACCAATAACTCCAATCCAGCGATAGCGGCCGCACAACCCAACGGATGCGCACTAAAGGTGTGGGCATGAAAAAAGCCCTTGGAGACCTCATCGCTTAAAAATGCATCGAACACCTTTTGCGAACAACTGGTAATGCTTAAGGGAAACATCCCGGCGGTCAAGGCCTTGCTCAAACAAATAATATCCGGTTGATGCACTAAATGATCACAGGCAAAATTCTTTCCTGTTTTTCCAAAGCCGGTCATGATTTCATCGGCTATACATAAAACGTGATGTTCTTGGCATTTTTTTAGAATCAAATCAAGCCCTTTGGCCGAGTGGAACTTCATCCCGGCCGCTCCCTGTACCAAGGGTTCAAAAACAAAGGCGGCGCAAGAATTTTTGGTGCAAATTGATTCTAGCAGTTCCAATATGTCATCAATGGTATCCTCTTGAGGTACCGGTATGCGTTCTACTTTTAGCAAAAAATCCTCAAAAGGACCGTTGTACGAGGAAAGTCCCGAAGCACTCATCGCACCGAAGGTGTCCCCATGAAAGCCGCCTTCAAAAGCAATAAGCGTATCCCTTTTTTCGCTTTTGTTATGATAATACTGAAGTGCCATTTTTATGGCCGCCTCGACGGCTGTAGAACCGTTATCATTGAAAAAAATTTTAGCTTGTTTATCAGGAAGTATGGCCATCAATTTTTCAGATAACTCAACTGCAGGTCCATGGGTAAACCCACTGAACATAACAAAATCCAATTGTTGCATTTGAGCGGTCATTGCAGCGATAATATCGTCGTTGCAATGTCCATACATCGTGGTATACCATGAGGCTATACCGTCTATATACTCTTTGCCGTTTTCATCATAGAGTACAGCTCCTTTGGCCCCAACGATTCCTAGTCTCTCCAGATCTAGCTTATGCTGCGTAAGTGGATGCCAAAGATGCCTTTTGTCCCTTTCCGAAAGTTTTTTCACCGCCATAAAATTTGTAAAACAAGCTTTTTATCTATCTTGCAAAGATGGTGAATAATCATAAAACCGCCCATGCTTAAAAAGACCATTGCCTATCTTACCCCTTCCTATCGTGTCCTAAAAAACAGAAGTGTTTTTCTACTCCTATTTATGGTTGCTTTTTTTATGCGATTTCCCTTTTTTTTCAGGGATTATATAGATCGTGATGAAAGCACTTTTATTCTATTGGGTCAGTCTTGGGCAGAGGGTAACTTGCCGTATACGCAACTTTGGGATTTAAAACCTCCTGTCATTTTCCTCTTCTTCGCTGGCAGTATTTATGCCTTTGGCAAAAGCTTTTTTGCCATTCGTTTGCTAGGCACGTTAGCTGTCACTTTTTCGGCATTCTTCACTTATAAGATCGGGGAAACTACGGCATCTAAAAAGGTAGGGGTTTGGTCGGCGATCGTCTGTGTAATTTTGCAAAGCTCCTTTGGAAGCCTACAAGGAGTTATGTCCGAGCATATTTGTATGCTTTTTTTTATGCCGGCCCTGTACCTCTTGATTTCAAAGAAACAAATACAATGGTACGCAGTTGCCGGGGTTCTGATGGGGCTATCCGTTATGACCAAGCTAAATATGGCCTACGCTATTTTATTGCTTGGCGTTTTTATAGTTTATGAGTATGTTAGGAAAAAAGAATTTTGGGCGGGTATCCAAAATGCTTTGGTATATGGAATGGGCATCATACTCGTTATACTGCTAACAATGCTTCCATATCATTTACAGGACAACATTGAACTATGGCTAAAATCCGTACTAAAAGCCCCGCTTGAATATACAGGCGCCAGACGATACTCTGTTTTTAAATTGTCCCCGATTTTTATACTGTTGGGAGGCTTTTTTTTGCTGGCTTGGAAGAAAAAATATCTAGACTATAAAAACATCCCTGTTCAAATTGTTCTCCTGGCCATTATAGGTGTGTTGATTTCATATCTTCAAGGCGGCAGAATCAACGGTCATTATCTGATCCAAATCCATCCCATCATCATTATATTGATTGGAATCGTAGTGTCCAAAATTTCCTTGTTTCAAAAGTTCGATTATCGACCTTATATTTTCTTTTTACTGTTGTTGTTGCCAATGGAAGCTTATATTGAATATGTGGCCGTAGTAAGAAACAAAATAGAAAAGGGTCGTTTTTACAATGGGGAAGGAATAGATGTTCCTAGCTATATAAAAGCCAATAATCTAGAAACCAAGGACATTCTATTTTTTGAATACCATATTGGATATTGGCTTTTGGATAGACTACCTCCTACCAAGGCAGCCACACACCCCAGTAATATTTTTAGGGAAGAACTTTTTCCTTTTTATGAAAACCCTAGAAAGACCGGAATGGAAGAATTGCGGTTTATTATGGAAAACATGCGGCCCAAAACTATCATTACCAGAAAAGATAGATTGGTATTCGATAAAAAACTAAAGGAGGCAAACGACTACATAGATGCGTATCTAAAACAATATTACCACATCGTTAAAACCATAGACCGCGCAGAAATACATCAACGTCTAGAGTAATTGCAAAGCATTGCTGAATTCGTTGGCATACCTTCTAATGACAGACTTATCAAAGATGTCTTCTTCATTGATTCGGCCTATTGCGGAGACCCCGGTTTTTTTTAATAGAATACTTTCCGTGGATGGATGTTCATCACCACTAAACAAAATGGATACTTCATACCCTTTTTGTTTAAGCCAACCAATGGTCAATAGGGAATGATTTATACTGCCCAAATAGTGTCGTGAAACAACAACTACCTTATAATTGGGCATAATTATATCCAAAATGGTATCTGTATCGTTCAAAGGAACCAATAAACCTCCCGCACCTTCAATGACCAAATGATTATCGGTGTCAGGTTCGGTTATGGCGTTTGTATTAATGGTGACCCCATCAATTTCGGCAGCTGCATGGGGGCTCATAGGTGTCTTGAGCGCATAGCTGTTCTTATGTATTATTGTCTTGGGGTTACTTATTAACTCAGTAATTTTATGACTATCAGAGTGGTCCAATTCCCCTGCTTGCACAGGTTTCCAATAGTCGGCCTTAAGGGCCTCCACCAGTACGGCCGAAGCGATGGTCTTTCCAACCTCGGTAGATATTCCGGTAACAAAAATTCGTTTCATCAACTTAAGGTCTAGTAATCATTTGACAATTAAGGCACTTATATTTCCGTTTTTCAAAAAAGGGGAAAAGCTTAAAAAAAACATTCTTTCGTTCATAGTACGCCTCCGACTTTTTTGCTTTGCAATTGGGGCAAACAATGGGGTTGCCCTGATTGTCAACGGCATAACTTCTAATCTCATTATAAATTTCCATGGCCCTATCCTTGTCCTTGGTATATACTTGTAATTTTACCCCTCCTATAGCACTACTGATCAAAGGGTCCGAATTCAAGGTGTTTTCATCCCGAAGAAAGACGGGAATACCCTCAGATTCCAATTTTCCTTTCACAATTTGTACATCGGCCACAAATTCAAAAGCAGCCAGCGTATAGAATTCTTGACTCATTCCTTTAAATATTGATTCAACACCTCTAAAACTTGGGCTATTTGTTCCCTATCATTTTCGCTATGTAGACAAAAGCGAATGCGCTCCTTTCCTTTGGCAACGGTAGGTGACAAAATAGGTTTAACATTAAAACCGGCCTCTTGCATACTTCTTGTTAAGCGCTTTATTTTGGCATTTCCAGGGACAATACAACAATGTATGGATGAATTGCTGGGAACAAAACGTTTATCAAGGCCTACGTCTTGAATTTGATGGTTAAAATACTTAATATTTTCGAGAAGTTTTTGTCGCTTTTTGACTCCCGATGACCTTCCCAAAAACTGATATGCAGCCAAAACCGTAGCCAAGGAATGTGGGGGCAGGGCGGTAGTGTAAATAAAACTTCTGGCAAAATTCACCAAATACCTTTTTAAATCCTTACTTCCTAATATGGCAGCACCATGACCCCCTATGGCTTTACCAAAGGTTACGATTCTTGCAAAAACCTTTTCATGCAATTTAAGTTCTTGTAACAACCCCCTTCCCTGATCTCCATAAACCCCAATAGCATGGGCTTCGTCAACAATTAAATGATACTCGTTTTCTTCACAAAAACCAACCGTTTCAATTAAGTTGGGAGTGTCTCCATCCATTGAAAAAACAGACTCGGTAACGATATATACTTCGCTATTGTCTGATCTGGCATCATGAAGTCCCAGGGAGTTTGTCTTTGAGGTTAAATCTTCCAGATCATTGTGCCTAAACTTATAACTTTTGGCATTGCTCATTTGTATACCATCGCGGATACTGGCATGGATCAATTCATCATAGAATATAACATCGCCCCGCTGAGGAACAGCGGCGAAAAAACCAATATTGGCATCATAACCTGAATTAAATACCAAGGCCGCTTTAGTTTCATGAAACTCCAACAGAAGATTTTCAAGTTCCAGGTACAAAGGATGGTTCCCGGAGAGCAATCGGGACCCCGTAGCGCCGCTACACTTTAAACCACTATTATTCAAAATAGTAAATGCTTCTTTAAATAGCGTTCCGTCCCTTGCCAATCCTAAATAATCGTTGGAGGAAAAATCGATTAAACCGTTCGATGCAGCAGGTAATTTTCTAATTAAGTTGCCTTCGGCCCTACGCTGTAGCCTTAATGTTAATTTTTTTGGAAACCGCTCCATATCACAAATGTAGTATATACTGCATTATGAATTTCTTTCTACTACCTAGATACTTCCCTGTTTTTTGTAGGTATTCAATTACTTGTCAATACATGCTTTACACACTATCAAGGGCTTAATTCACAACAAAAAATTTGATGTAGTTGGTCGAAAACTTATTTTTAAGCGGTAATTTTAACGTATTTTTAAGAACATAACCAACCCTACTTTGTACAGGTTACTAGTTCCTATTTTGATGTGTTACGCCATTGGCTTTTCGCAGAGTATCAATTTTGACCAATTGGCCAAGGAAAAGTTCTTGCGCTATAATGGCGGTATTTCGGCAAGTGGGGTATTCTATGATGGTACCGCGAACCGCCAAGACCTTACCTATTATGTAACAGGCAACCTCAATTTTAATATTGGTGGGCTATATAACATTCCTTTATCCTTTACCTACTCCAATCAGGATTTTGATTTTCCCAATCCTTTTAAATTTAATAGGCTTAGCTTACACCCATCCTATAAATGGGCGACCGCACATATTGGCGATGTGGCAATGACGTTTTCACCCTACACCTTAAGCGGACATCAGTTCACGGGAGGGGGGTTTGATATTGCTCCCGAGGGTCCTTTTAAAATCAGTGCAATGTACGGTAGATTTCTAAGGGCAACGGAATACAATCCCGAGGAACCACAGGCATTAACGGCTTATCAACGCATTGGATATGGGTTAAAAACATCCTATGCTTTTAAAAAACTTACCCTTGGACTTATCTTTTTTAAAGCAAACGATAAAGAGGACTCCCTAGAGAACCCTTTCCCCGTAGAGCTGGGTTTAGCGCCTAAGGATAATGCGGTGCTCTCATTTGAAACCGATTTTAAGTTACTGGACAAAGCCAATATTCGTTTGGAGTATGCCATTTCAGGGGTTACGGAAGATACTAGGCTTACCGATGAGCGTGCGGAAAAGGGTCTACTTTCCTTTTTGTTGGATGAAAACATAAGTACCAATTACTTTAATGCTCTAAATGCCTCCTTTAGCTATCCTGCCGGAAACGGTTCTTTAGGAGCAGGGTACGAACGCATTGATCCGGATTATAGAACTTTTGGAGCTTACTTTTTTAATAACGATCTCGAAAATATTACGGTAAACGCAAGTCA
Organism: Bacteroidota bacterium; assembly: GCA_039815505.1. GTDB lineage: Bacteria > Bacteroidota > Bacteroidia > Flavobacteriales > Flavobacteriaceae > CANLWN01. Next base: position 18,830 of record JBCBZE010000008.1, read on the forward strand.
GACTATTTTTGATAATAAATTAAATGTAAGTGTAAATGCAGGTCTGCAACAAGATAATTTGGATAATACCAAGTCGGCCGACCTTCAACGTATCGTAAGTGCGGTTAACTTAAATTATACCGCATCGGAACGTTTGGGTCTTAATGGCTCGTATTCCAATTTTCAATCCTTTACCAACGTTCGGGATCAATTTGATTTTATCAATCAAGTTGGGGAATTTGATAATGTGGATACCTTAAATTATCGACAAATTTCCCAAAATGCCAACTTGGGCATCAATTATATTTTAAAACAAACGGAAACCAAACAACACAGCACCAATGTTAACTTAGTGTATCAAAACTCCAATAATCAACAGGACGGTGAAACTATTGAGGGAGGTAAAAACATCTTTTATAATGGTACCGCCGCCTATACTTTGGGCTATCCCAAACAAGCGTTAACCATATCATTCGCTGCCAATACCGCTTATAATACCATTGGCGATACGGATAACAACCTAACCCTAGGGCCCACCTTGGCCGTAGGCAAACAGTTTTTTGATAAAAAATTACGCGCCAATTTTTCCAGTTCGTACAATACATCTTTCACCAATGGGGAACAGCAGAACAGTGTGTATAATTTTAGGCTGGGCGGTAATTATGTCTGGTTGCAAAAGCATAATTTTAGCCTTAATATCCTTACACTTTTTCGAAATACCGATTTGGCCAGTAACACGGACTTCACCGTCACTTTCGGATATACCTACACCTTTGACAATTTCAAACTCAATTTAAGAAGGGGCGACCAAAATGCAGATAATAGGGCATTGGGAAAACGAGAGAATCGTTTAAGTTTTAGATATCGAAGTGTAGTGTATAGCGGTACCATTGCGACCATCAATCAGCAGTTAACCAATGTGTTCCAGAGCTCCCAATTTGCAGCTATTCCCTTATTTAAAAAAGATGAACTTACCATTTTGTTGGCTACGGCCAAGGAACAGACCAAGGCAGATGCCTATAAAAAAAGCGCTCTGCTCTTTTTAGAGGAGCTCTATACCTATAGCGACTTCCAAAAATTGTATAACGAGGCATTGTACAACGTTATTGAAAAAATACAGCGCGATATGCGCAATATCGATATTGTGCTGGAACGCCTTTTTGTGGAAACCAAAGTGGAACTGGACAAACACCCCTTAAAGAACGATCCCGATAATACCAACGCTACGGAAGAACAATGGACAGCATATAAAAGATTGGTAGCCGAACAGGAAACACGTTTGGAGAAATTAGTAGGTCATAGATGGATGGAAATCCAATTTTTAAGATACAATGATATAAAAGTGGTTACAAGACCCGGGGGTTATTTAAGGGAATTTAAAAGTAATATGTCCTCAAAATCGTACAAGTTGTACGATTCGGAAGCTGATTTGGAGAAATTGGAAAACTATTTAGAAGAACAGATTATCGATTTTTATTATAAAAAATCCTTGGAAATTGCCGACCCGGACAAATTTGAGTTAAAATATATCAACAAAAACTAGATATTGAATAAACCGACCAACATACAAAAAAAGAAGAAGATAGAGATTGCTTGCTTAGAAAGGTGCAGGTCAATATTCCTAGTATTATGTACTGCCTTGCTGTTAATCGTAAACTGCCAACTATCCTTAGCGCAATCTTTTCCGGTGCAAATTATTCCTCAAGTCGTTCCGCCGCCACCTATTTATTTTTCGGATTATGCCAATGCAGGTACGGTGAACAGTCCGTTACGGGTACAAATTGTGTTGAACGATTTAAATATTACGAATAGGGAAGTCCGTCTTCGAACTTCCTTCGAAGGCAACGGTATCACCTTTCAGAGCAATGATATTGTTTTAGGGGCAGGTCCCCTATTCTTAGAAGGTGGCGTGCCTCTGGTGCTGACCAATGTAGAATTAGCACCTTATTTTCAGTTCCAAAACATAACGGGCATATCTCCGGATGTGTATGGGCAGGCCATACCGGAAGGTCTGTATCAATTCTGTTTTGAAGTATTCGATGTATTGACCGGAAATAGACTTTCCCAACGTTCTTGTGTTAGTACCGTAGTTTTCCAAAACGAACCTCCTTTTCTAATTTCTCCCTACAACAAAAGTAATATTGAAGAGCGTAACCCGCAGAATATCGTGTTTCAGTGGACGCCACGGCACATTAATGTAAGTAATGTGGCGTATGAACTCAGCATTGTGGAAATCTGGGACAATGTGGTAGATCCCCAAGCCGTATTCCTAAGCTCACCTCCCGTTTTTCAGGTAACAACTACAGCTACCACCTATGTTTACGGTCCGGCCGACCCCCTATTCCTATCCAATAAAAGTTATGCCTGGAGGGTACAAGCGAAAGCTATACAGGGTGTTGAAGAAATAGGTTTGTTCGAAAATCAGGGCTTCAGCGAGATTTTTTCATTTAGCTACGCCAAGACATGTGATATCCCCCAGTCTGTTTCCCACGAAGTAAAAGGCAGTCATCAAGCAAATATTAACTGGGAGGATTTTACTACGGAAGTACCGGAATTCACGGTTCGTTATCGTGAAAAGGGTGATGCATCCAATGAATGGTTTCTTAGCAAGACCACGGCCAATTGGGTTACTATCTGGGATTTGAAACCAGGTACTACCTATGAATATCAAGTGAACAAAAAATGTGTGGTCACAGAAAGTGAATGGAGTTTGGAAAAGGAGTTTACCACTGCCTTGGAAATTGAGGAATCGGATCTATATGAATGTGGCATTTCTCCGAACATTAATGTGACGAACCAAGACCCTTTACCCAATATAAGTTCCGGAGAAAAATTCAAAGCAGGGGATTTCCCCGTTACAGTAAGGGAAGTTAATGGAAGTAATGGAAGGTTTACAGGTAAAGGACATGTGTCCCTACCCTATCTGGAAAACATCAAAATCGCAGTAGAATTTACCAATATTCTAATAAACGAGGAAAAAGAGTTGGCCGAAGGTACAGTGATTACAGTCTATGACCCAGAATGGAAGAATATATTGGATACGGGAGATGTAGCTGATGTTTTAGATGATTTAGGCGATGTGTTTACAGGCGGGGATAATGTGGATATCCCCTTGGATTATGAGATCACCAAGGACGATATAAAAATTGAGGATGGTGAGATTGTTGTTACAAAACCAGATGGCACTACGGAAACGTTCGATTATGACGAGGGAGACACGTATCAAATTACGGATGCCAGTGGTAACACTTTTGCCATTGACGAGAACGGAAACATTACCCAAGAGGCAGAAGGTGCGGAAGGTGGTGCCGCTACCTCGCAAAACACAGATGGTATCGTTAGTGGTGGAAACGGCAATGTGGGCAATCCTTCTGTAGGTAATATTACTGCAAACGGAGTTCTAGTAGTATTCAAAAAGGGGAACGCCAAATACGATTTTGACGAAGCTGACAATGATTTTGAAAAAACTCGTTATCCAAAAGCCAAACTACCTAATGGGGAAGATTATTACCCGGTTCACAAGGCAGTTATTGATGGCAAAACCGATGAGTTTTTAGCTGAAGTGACCATTACAAACCCGGATGTTGTTCTTGACAGTCTCATCTTTAAAACGGTCAAAGGGGCAAAAATCACTACTCGAAAAATAGACGATAAGAACATTGCTATAACGATCAAAGGTTCCAATAGCTATAGAAGTGAAGAGGCCATAATTACATATAAAGATAAAGACGGAAAGTATAAAATAGCGGCCAGTTTCTTTATACACCATATCAAGGAACAGGAATTGGTCAATGTAGTCATGGTTTCGGTAAATGGTGCGGCACATATCCCTGGTCTCGAAAGCGAACTGAACAAAATTTACGAAAAAGCAGGGGCAAAATTTAAAATCGTAAAAGAAGATGCGCTACAACTAAGTGTGTCAGATTGGGATACCAAAACCACAAACGGCCTGCTAGACTACGATGGTAGTGGTCTTTTATCGGATTATCCTCAAGAACTAAAGAATATCCATCAAAAATATAAGCGTGATCATACCAATTATGACCCAAACGCGTATCATCTGTTTCTATTGCCCGATGATATAAAATTGACCAAACCCTTAAGCGGATTTATGCCCAAGACCCGTCAGTGGGGGTACGTTTTTAATGCCCATAAAAATGGGGAGGCCATTGAAAACAAATCTTCCCAAGATTTGGTAGCGGCCCATGAATTGGGGCACGGAGTATTTACTTTAGCACATCCTTTTCAAAATGATGATTCCGCGGGCAGCGGTACAAATTGGCTCATGGATTATGGTGGGGGTAACCAAATACCGTATGCCCATTGGGCGGCCATGGGCGATGAAAGCTTGCAACTGTATTTGTTCCAGGACGAGGAGGATAGTGAAATTGCCAACAAAATATGGTTTACACCGGATTGGAAACCATTCAAGGTAGAGAATACCAGTACAATTCTTGGCTTTGATTTAGGTGCAAACTTTAAAGGAGCTATACCGGGTTTCAGAAATTCCTTTGGAATAGACTATAGAGCAGAGATCAAAAATGGGGAGTTTACAGGAAAGTATATAGATGTTAACGGCGTTCCGGCAACCCTTTCATATCAAACGGTAGATAACGGTGATGAGGTCTACTTTTATGAATATAATGGTTGTGGAAAAAGCAAGCGTTTAAAATATGCCTATAACAGTTCCTTCAAGGATTTTTCGGATTACTTGAGCAAAGGAAAAGTGCTGAGCACAAAAGTTTATCCCTGTAGTGAACTTTGTGATAAAGGCAAAAAGTTTTTTGATGACTATTTATATCTGGTCAAGGACAATAATCAAACAGAAATTGACGCTCTCAATAGTATAGCGCAATTAATTTGTGCGGAAGGCGAAGAAGCAATCGACTATGACATATTAGTCGCCCAGATCAGTAAGGATGAAGACCAAAAAAGAAATAACTTTTGGAATGGTCATGACCGGTATCTTTTTGATATTGCAAGAGAGTTATTTTGGGAAAGGGAGAATGCATTCACTCTTTATCTAGAGGCACTTGTACGCGTCAATAAGAACATAAACACCTATAATACCCGCCTTGGAAGTGATTTTACAAAAGAAGACTACTATGCCTCCCTTTATTACTTAAATGATAGATTTTTAGAATCTTTAAAGTCAGAGGATAAAGTTAGCATATTGGCCAATATTTTCAATAAGGACGCCTTCATCACCTCAGGTATGTTCGGAATTACCAATGACGATGAGTCACTCATAATGAAGGTAGTGAACTCGGTTAATGAAAACAAATCGGAGGCAAAAACATTTCTGGATTCTTTAGCAGTGACCAAGGATTTATTCGATGACTTAAACAGTGGGTTGGATGACCACTTGGGTGCAAAAAACTTTACTGATTTTATATTAAAAATAGCAAGACTTGCGAAACTGGCCTATGGAAGTGTGGATGATTCGCAGATAGCGCCCAAATACACTTTTACCTGGGGTATAAAAAATGTGGATTTTGTACTCTCGTGGGTATCTACTTTAGGTGATTACAAATTTAATTATGAGGACAATCAAGTTCTATTGACAGGACAATGTTCATCATCATTTGTCGATGATGGAGCAGGAGGTGTTGGCACTGACGAAGAATGTCTCATTGATAACGTACCCCTCAACCCTTTTCAGGACTTTGTTCAAATTACCATAATAGAAAGTGCGAACCTACTACCTGAGCTTTGTAATAATCAGGAAGCCCAATTCTGTGGAAAAGGTATTATTGTTCCGGCCATTTTTCTGGAATATTTAAACACCAAGAAGGAAAATCAGCAATTGGAGAACCTAGGTTTCAATGTTATCACAATTGCAGGTATAATTCTTACTGGTGGGGAATTGGCGGCTGCAAAAGTAGGTTCTGCAGTTTGGATATGGGCCGCTTCTGATTTGGCATATACGTTTTCTGATCCTATAGCTCAATCGTTTAGAGGAGATCTGGAAAAAGCGACCTCCAAGGAATTTGCCGACAATTTCTATACGGGTTGGAATGCCATAGGTTATATTTTTCTTGCAAAATCTGCTATTGATATTACCGGGCTTAATAAAAATAACATTTCCAAAAGTATTGCCACTAGGGAAGTCCTTGGTGATGATGAGTTTTATAAGACCTTGGAGAACAGTATTAGAAAGGATAATCCTAGTTTAACCGATACTGAAGTTAGGGAAACCATTGAAGAGGCTAAAAAAGCAATGGATCAAGTTAAATCCGAGCTTCCTCAAGACATATTGGACGAGGAAGTAGAAAATGCCAGAAAACTTTTGGGAGATGGTTACGGTCCCCTTATAGGTAGGGTTTCTAAAAGCTCAAAAGCCCTAATTATCGATGGTCTACCTAATCCCGCAGGTCTTTTTAGACAATTTGCCATAAAGATTGAAGATCAAGTTAAGAATTTAAGAGCGGCTAATTTTTCAAAAAAAGCGGATGCCAGTTTCAACCATTTTATAGATCGGTCAGGCAAGTACTATATTAAACATAACCCTAACACTGGGGAACTTTTGCTTATTGACGCAATAGACAAAAAGTTCCTGTCCTATGCTATTGACGAAGTTTATGATTCTAAACAACTTATTCAAAGCGCAACAGTTAGTGAATTTGAAAATTTACTTGCTAAATGGAAAACTATAAAAGGACTTGATGAAACGGATCAAATTCTAATAAACGGTAAAAAGATAAGTACCCCAAAAGATAAAATAACCCTTATTCTTGGTAAGTATAGAATTCAAAACAATCCAAACAATTATTTAACAACTAAACAGGTATTGGAGGAATTGGGGCTAAACCACCTAAAATATTGGGAGCTTTCAGAAAACCTAGTCCCGGGTAGTCAAAGAATTCATATGCTCAATGTACCTAATAACGTTTATATTAAAGACACTTGGTGGACTTCCTATAATGCCCAGTTAATAACGGATATAGCAAAAACGCCAAATAAATATAATGTTATTATTCTCACAGATGTAGTTAAACCAACTTACTTAGATGAGTTAGAAGAACTTGGAGGTGCCTATAAAGAAGAAATACTTGAGTTAAGCAAAGATTTTGATTTTATAGTTAAAGAAGATTTTTGGTCAATAAAAAAGAAATAGTTGAAAAAGAAAGATTTAGAAAGATATCATGAATTGAAGAGTAAAAGGAAAAGGTCTACTAATGAGCTTTTCGAACTCGGTAGGCTTTCATCTAAGAAAAGAAAGCAAGATTTCACTGACGAAACTATTCCTTGTTTCGAAGAATTTGCTAAAAGTTACGGATTCAACTTTGATGTTAATCTCGAAGAATTATTTACTATTTATTTAAAGAGCAGTGATCTAGAAATTTTCTTCTCGGAAGAACATCAACCAAGAAAAGTATACACCATTATTTTCAAGTTTTTGATTGATGGAAGAGAAGAAAACTACAATTTAGCAAGCTTAATATCAAAGAAACAACCGGAAATACATTTGGAATTAAACTGTTTCAAAGAAGAAGAAATGATAAAAGTTTTACACTTTATAAAAGAAAACTTATTTGAATCCGTAAAGGAAACATATGAGACAAAAACGGTTTATGACAAATTTCTCAAACTAAAGGCAAATATTAAGAATGTTGACTAATGATCTTGTCTAAAGAACAATATTATAAACGACGATGGTTTTTGGCTATTTTATTTCTAGGCCTGGGTCTTTGGTTACTATATCTAGGGTATAGCATGTTAGGTTATAATAAGGAAAAAGATGAGCTTTTTTCCAGTACGGATACCCCATGTGGAATTGAGATCAAATATGACAAAACTGGGAAATACAGAAATATCCATTTAGTTCATTGCAATACTACAAATAGCATCTCGTCTGTCCTGGATAAAAATGAACATGATAAGTTATGGTACGTAATAGAAAAAAAAATTAAACAAATAGGAAATAAAAACTCCTTCTCTTTAGAACACAATGAACTGAAAGTTTTAGACTATCAATATCTTTTTTGGAAAGACAAACTATATGAATTAAAGATTGATAATGAGACAATTATCGCATATGAAATGGGAAGCAATAAAATAGCACATACGGTGCTGACAGTAGGATTATTGTGGACAGGTTTTCAGGTTTGGATAATTTATACATTACTAACCAAAGGTAGAAAGGTTTATGATGAATCCTTTACAAATGATTGAAACCAATATGAAAAATAATACTTTATATATCATATTATTACTCTGGTGCGGCCTACTTTGGGGCAATCCAAATAGCAGGGCAGTTGTTTCCAAAGACTCCTTGACCATTAAAGAAAAGGATTCTACCAAACTTCAAAACAACGCGTCCACCAACCCTTTAATGGCTCGTTGGCAGGAGGAAAAGGCTATCAAAACCCGTAAATCCGTTTCACCTATCAATAAAAAATTTAAAAGCTTTCCAGAGCTAGACCAATACAATACTTCTTTCTACTATGATATTTGGGACGATGTAGCAGAGTTTACGGCAGATTACGTACAAAACCAGTTTAAGGTAGACAATAAAACCCAAGAAGTGTTGGACGCTGGTAAAAAAGTCTTTGACATCATAGAACGCGAACAGCGTTTTATTGATATTATAGGCGGTAACGAAACTATAGACCTGCCTGTGGGTATAAAACAGAATATCACCAAAAACTCTGCGATTACCTTGGGCATTATTAGTATGGAATACCATTCAGCGTATACCGTGGTCGATCTTTTTGCCCGTGTAGAACTTTCAGAACTCAATGTGGACCTTTTATTTGGGGCAAGTGGTGTGAAAATTTCCCGTGAAGGCGGTATTTATGACGAGGCCCGCTTAAATCTCCTGACAGATTTTCCCGTAGGACTAAATGGGGGGCAATGGTTAGTGACTTTCAAAGGAGGTAAGGGCGACCGTGGCCAAGGAGATGGTCAAACCTATATTACCATTAATTGCGAAGGCAAAATAAAGGAAATGTCCCTCAGCGCGGATGTGCGTATTGCCAAAACGGTGGCAGTACCCTTAAATGAAGACGGTACCCTAAAATATCCTGGGAGACTAGAACCGGGCACAGGAGAAAAGGCGGCTGGGAACGATAGTTACGTAGGTACAAGCTTTAAAGTACAAACAGAAAGTGTAGGCGATCTGTTAATAGAATTGGATTTGCCTATGTTTCAGTTAAGGGCCTTACCCAAATGGGGGTTTAAAATGGAAAAGGCCATATTGGACCTTAGTGATACTAAAAATGCCTCGGACATCGTTTTTCCGGATCTATATACTACACAAGGTTTATTGGTGCCCGGAAATGAAAACCTATGGCGGGGTTTCCATTCAAAGGAAGTACGGGTAACACTACCTCCCGAATTTAAGAAAAAGGGCTCTGAAAAACGCATCACTATTGGCGCACGGGACCTTTTCATCGACAATTTTGGGGTTTCCGGTGATTTTTATGCCCTAAATGTCATGGACATTAATGAGGGGGATGCCAGTAAATGGCAATTTTCACTGGATTCCATTGGTGTAGATTTAAAGATAAATCGTTTTATAAAAGCAGGTTTTAACGGTGAAATTGTACTGCCGATTAGCGATGAAAAGTCTACGGGTGGTAAATTGACCTACAAAGGTCTAATAACAGCGGACCAGTTTTACTCCGTTCGTGTAGATGTCGAAGAGGATGTGGACTTCAATATTTTTAAGGCCAAAGCAAAAATCTTTAAGGAATCCTATATAAAGCTCGAAGTTGAAAACGACCGTTTCTATCCAGAGGCCAATCTCACGGGCCTTATGTCCTTTAATGCGCAGCAGCAAAGTCAGCTAGACACTTTGTCCAACACTTCCACCGAAGATGGTGATATAGAATCCCTTCGATTCGAAGGGCTCTCTTTTCAAGATTTCAAAATAAAAACCCGGGAACGCCCCTATCTGTCCATTGGATATGCCGGTTTTAAGGATACCATAGCACTCCCTAAACTAGCTGGTTTTGAATTGGGTTTTTATGATGTCAAAATTCTGACCAATAATGGCAATGAAGCTGAGCTGGCGCTCAATAGCTATATAAACTTGGATAAATCAGGAATTCGTGGAGACGTCCGGCTAAGTGTCATAGGTGAACTGCAGGAAAACGATTATCTAAAGTGGCGATACAAAAATGTTGAGGTTAGTTCCGTTGAAGTAGATGTAAAACGAAAGTCGTTCGAGTTTTATGGTCGTTTGGAGTTTTTTAAAGAAAATCCACTCTATGGAAAAGGATTCGCGGGAGAGTTACAACTGTATTCTGAACATCTCGGAATCGAAATAGGTGCACGTGGCCTTTTTGGGGCGGTAGACGATTACCGCTATTGGTTTGTAGATGCCCATGGCAGACCTACCAAAAGCAATAATAAAAACTTTACCATTTATGACCTTGGAGGTGGAATGTACCATCATATGCGAAAAGCAGGCCTAGATGAACGGGCAGATTCCATGTCCGGTATCTACTATATGCCCAATAAAGACACCGAATTGGGCTTTAAAGCATTGGCTGCCTTTGAGGTGCAAAAAGGTGCTTCCTTCACAGGTTTAATAGCCATCGAAATGAGTTTTAATTCCAAGGAAAGTGGGGGCGGTGTCAGTAGGGTAGGATTTTATGGCGCTGCTGCATTGATCCAAGGTTCGAGCGAAGGCGGAGGAGGTTCTAGAGATCCATTCGGTAGTGTGGATGAAATGCAACAAACGGTCTCGGACAAGGAACAGTCACTGGGCAATTTCCATGAGCTTTCCATTGACAAGGAAGGCATAAAATATTTTGCCGATGAAGTTTTTCCTGAAATTCTTACGGGAGAAGAACTTTTTGCCGCCCAAGTGGCCATAGATTTTGACTTTAGGAACCGGATATACTGGGGTATGTTGGATGTCTTCTTGAATGCTGGGGTTATTAAAGGGGATGGCGAAAAGAATAGGTTGGGATATTTGGAATTTTACAATGCACCTGATGATTGGTATATCTACGTTGGCACTCCCACAAAGCGTTTTGGCGTAAGAGATATTCCTATAGGACCATATAAAGCACGGATCAATATGTATTTTATGACAGGAACCATACTTCCAGATCCCGCGGCTCCTCCACAGAATGTCATCGATATTCTAGATTTAAAGGGTGACGAACTCCTTTTTGGTAGAAACTTTGACCAAGAGTTGGCACAAGGCGCGGGATATGCCTTTGGAGCTTTGTTTGAATTAGGGATCGGTTTCGACTGGGGAATTGTCTATGCGAACGTAAGTGCCGGGGTTGGTTTTGACTTGATGGTACGCGATTTTGGGGATGCCTATTGTAAAGGTTCCGAGGGGCCTTTAGGTATGGACGGATGGTACGCAACCGGACAATTATATGCCTATTTACAGGGAGAAATAGGGGCCCAGATAAAGCTTTTTGGAATACGAAAACGTGTGCCGATTTTAAAGGCGGGAGTGGCGGTCCTAGCCCAGGCCCAATTGCCAAACCCATGGTTTATTAAAGGATACGCGGGTATAGATATACGGGTTCTGGGAGTAGTACGCATCCGTTCCCGTCTAAAGGTAATCATAGGGGAAGAATGCGAAATTATTGGAAAGACAGGTCTGCAAGAAGTTGTGATGATATCGGATATCTCACCGAGGGATGGTTTTACCGATGTGGATGTTTTTGATGCCGTCCAAGTAGCTTTTAATGCCCCCATAGGCAGCGAAGTACAAATAGAGGATGATCAAGGATTGCAGACCTATCGAATCGATATGAAGGAATTATCGGTGAAATCACAAGGTGCTCCTATTGAAGGAGACCTAAGTTTTAACGAACAACAAGATTTGCTGACCTTTAAACCCTTCGAAATTCTACCTCCCGAACAAGAAATCAATATAATGGTCAAAGTTTCTTTTGAACAGAAAATAGGAGGTAATTGGAGTCCGGTAACCGACAATGGAAAACCGGTGGTCGAAGAAAAAGAAGTAAAATTTACCACGGCCAAAGCACCAAGAAACATTCCGTATAGAAATATAAAATACATGTATCCCGTTGTAGATCAACAGTATATGTTACCCAAAGAGAGTAATACCGGTTATGTGCAACTAGACTCCGGTCAAGAATATCTATTTGGTAACGGTTATAGCGACGAGCTTTACTTTTTGGATGAATTTGGAAATAAAACCAAAGCTGATTTTAGTTACGATGCTTCTAATAAACGTCTTAATTTTTCCATTCCGGATTTGAACAATGAGACCAGTTATACCTATGCATTAATAACGTTAAATCCCAGTGATGTTGACGAAGATCAAGTCCTTACAGCGGTTGAATTCAATGAGGTTGCCGAAGACTTGGAAATCTCCAACAATACTATTGTAGGTAGCACGGGTAGCGGGGCCTTTATTTCCCGTTTGGATTTTTCCTTTACCACCAGTATACATGATACATTTAAAGAGAAGATGAAAACCCTGAACGTAAAAAACTCCATAACCAGTATTGATACTTATCAGGATACGGGAACTACGGTTGCCAATGTGGGATACATAAGTCTAACCATGAACGAATATGAACCCTTTGGCGTCAATGATGTGGTAGGCACCATTTATACGGCAAACACTGCCCTCATTAAATATGAAGCCCTAACAAATGACGATTATTACCAAAAGGATATATTCCCCTTTTTATACGAAGAATATCCATTGGATAATGATATTACGCTTAGCCGAGATGAATCCATATTGGGAAGGCCCCCTGTAAGATCGTTACAATTGAGCACAACGTATAGGGATTTCAGTATAACAAACCCGCAAAGTTCGGTTTTAAAGACTATGTTCCCTTTTCGTTGGCATTTACCAATAGCCTATTTTTATGACTATAGGGATTTACAGTACCAAGTTACGAACAGGTACTTAAGGAACGGTATCGTACAACCCGGATACGACAATTATAAATATCTCATAGCAGGTATATTTCCTTTTATGAGGAAAGAAAAGTACGAAGTACGGTTCAGTTATATTTTGCCCCAACAAAACTCGGGCAATTCAGAAGTTATTAAATATGAGAATACATTTTAGATGAAATCAGTATATAGATACACGGTATTTGTTTATCTCATGCTTACTTCAATGCAAGGGTGGGCTCAGGAAACTGTTCTGGAAACTGCTGCCCCCCCTCGTTTAATCATAAAGGCGAGGGCAAAAAAAGATGCCATATACCTGCGCTGGGGGGTTAATGATAAGCTAGCCTGGAAATATGGAAACAAATACGGGTATATCATAGAGCGAGCTACCATATTTAGGGATGGAGAACCTTTGGTGGAATCCGAAAAGACCATACTGACAGGGGGAGCCATTAAACCAAGACCCCTGCCCCAATGGGAATCCTTAATTGAAAACAATGATATGGCCGCAGTGGCTGCCCAAGCCATTTATGGAGAAAGTTTCAGTGTTAATAACGGTGATGAAAGTCTTTTGATGAAAGTTATCAACGAGAGTGGTGAACTGGAACAACGGTTCGGTTTTTCCATGTTTGCGGTAGATCAGGATTTTATCGCTGCCGAGTATTCCGGCTTAGGTTTTATAGATACCGATGTGAAGGCCAATGAACAATATCTATACAACATAAAAATGGCCGTTCCAGAAGAAATTCTCAAGATTGACGAGACCGGATTACGCATATCACCTTCAGAATTGAACCTATTACCCAAACCCTTTGATTTTGCCGGATATTATTATAACAATGCCTTTGTACTTATTTGGGAATATGATGCTTTGTTGAATTTTTACACCGCCTATGACCTGGAAAAATC
>JBCBZE010000154.1:0-7988 GCA_039815505.1 Bacteroidota bacterium
AACTTTTTGGGAAAGGAGTATTGTAGGGGTTGATTTTTATAATTCTGGAAACGTTCTTTGGCCAAATTTTCTGCGGTTTGCCTTTGGTCCAACAGAAAAGAGGTTTTATACCATGTGTCCCGTAAGGAGGTTACGTTCAACCCTATTTCCATACCATCGTTCTTTATGGTAAGTTCTGGTTTGGAAACTACCTTGCCCATTCTCACAAAATCAATTTTGGCATCGTTCAATACCTTTTCTATGGTCTCGTCCTTGGATTGAAAAACGACCCCTGCATTTTCGGCAAATAAGGGCTTAATGGGATTTTCTTCATTAAAACCGGAAATATCCAATTCCGCCCCCAAATCAGTATCCGCAAAACACATTTCCAACAAGCTAGTGATTAAACCTCCGGAAGCTATGTCATGACCCGCAAGGATTTGTTCGTTAATAATCAATGTTTGTAGCGTATTGAATACTTTTTTTACATATTGGGCATCTTTGACGGTTGGTGCTTCCTTGCCAACGGCATTCAGGACTTGCGCAAATGAAGACCCTCCCAACTTATAGCTGTCCTGTGAGATATTGATGTAGTATATAGACCCACCTTCTTTCTGTAATACGGGTTCTACTACTTTGGTGATATCGTTACAATTTGCCCCTGCTGAAATAATAACGGTACCCGGGGCAATGATTTCCCCGTCCTTATACTTTTGTTTCATTGAAAGGGAATCCTTTCCTGTTGGGACATTGATTCCCAGACCAATTGAAAACTCGGATACGGCCTCCACTGCTTGGTACAATCTAGCATCCTCCCCTTTATTCTTACAAGGCCACATCCAATTTGCGGATAAGGAAACGGATTGTAGACCGTTTTTTAAAGGTGCCCAAATAAGGTTTGTTAAAGCCTCGGTAATACTATTTCTACTTCCTGCAACCGGATCTATTAAGCCAGAAATGGGAGAGTGGCCTATAGATGTGGCAATTCCTTCCTTTCCCTTAAAATCGAGCGCCATAACACCACAATTGTTCAAGGGTAATTGTAAAGGCCCTGCGCATTGCTGCTTGGCCACTTTTCCACCCACACATCGGTCTACTTTGTTGGTCAGCCAATCTTTACAGGCAACGGCCTCCAACTGCAGTACTTGTTCCAAATACTCATGGAAAAACTCCAAAGAATATTGAGGGTCCCTATAATCCCTATCAATTGTTATATCCCTCAAAACCGTTTTAGGAGAGCTACCGAATATATCGGATAATTCAACATCCATAGGTTTTTCAGCGGTTTTGGTAGATTCGAAGGTAAAACGATGGTCACCGGTTACCTTACCTACATCATACATGGGAGATCGTTCGCGTTCCGCTATTCTTTCCAACAATTCCAAATCTTTTTCGCCGATGACCAGGCCCATACGTTCCTGGGATTCATTTCCAATGATTTCCTTGGCGGATAGGGTAGGGTCGCCTAAAGGCAATTTATCCAAATCTATTTTACCTCCTGTATCCTCTACCAATTCGGAAAGGCAGTTAAGATGTCCTCCAGCCCCATGATCATGAATGGATACAATAGGATTTATATCATTTTCTGCCATACCCCGTATGGCATTGGCGGCCCGTTTCTGCATCTCTGGATTGGAGCGTTGTACGGCATTTAGCTCTATTACCGCCCCGAATTCCCCCGTATCCGCGCTGGAAACTGCGGCTCCTCCCATACCGATGCGGTAATTGTCACCACCCAAAATCACGATTCTATCACCCTTTTTAGGCATGTCTTTTAATGCCTGTTCCGCTTTCCCATAGCCTATACCCCCGGCTAACATGATTACCTTATCGAACCCTAATCTCCTTTCTTGTTCTTGATGCTCAAAAGTAAGTACCGATCCGGAAATTAAGGGTTGGCCAAATTTATTTCCAAAGTCCGATGCTCCATTGGATGCCTTGATAAGGATATCCATAGGGGTTTGGTACAACCACTCCCGTTCTTTCATCGCTTTTTCCCATGATCTATTTTCCTCCAATCTGGAATAGGAGGTCATATATACAGCTGTACCTGCCAATGGCAAAGAACCTTTACCACCCGCCAATCTGTCACGGATTTCCCCGCCGGAACCCGTAGCCGCACCATTAAAAGGCTCTACGGTCGTTGGGAAATTATGGGTTTCCGCTTTCAAGGAAATTACGGATTCAAACTCCTTTTCTTCATAATAATCGGGTTGATCTGCCCTTTTAGGTGCAAATTGCTTTACCACGGGTCCTTTAATAAAGGCTACATTATCTTTATAGGCAGATACAATATCGTTTGGATGTGCTTTCGAGGTTTTTTTAATGAGCTTAAAAAGTGAAGTGGGCATTTCCTTACCATCAATGATAAATGTGCCATTGAAGATCTTATGACGGCAATGTTCCGAGTTTACCTGGCTGAAACCAAATACTTCGGAATCGGTTAGCTTTCGTCCTATTTTTTTGGCCACTTCTTCCAAATAACCCACTTCTTCCTCGCTAAGAGCCAAGCCTTCTTTTATATTGTAAGCCGCTATATCCTCAATTTCAAGAATGGGCTCGGGCTCTATATCTATACTAAAGATATCTTGGGAAAGGGTATTGTATTTCTGGGAAAGCATGGGGTCAAAATCCGAATAATCCTTTTCCACCGCATGGAATTCCTCTATACGAAGAATCCCATCTATTCCCATATTCTGGGTAATCTCCGTGGCATTGGTACTCCATGGCGTAATCATGGCCGCTCTGGGCCCAACAAAAAAGGCGTCAAGAGACGCCAAGTTTATTTTGGATAGGTTGCCGAACAACCATGTAAGTTTTAATATGTTTTCCTGTGACAGTTCTGTTTTGGTCTCAACTGCAAAGACCTTGGTTTTTACATCCCCGAAAAAGTGAATCATGGATTAGATACGTTGTTTTGTTCAACAAGCTACAAATTTACATTTTTAAAGTGATTTTTTTTAGGTGAGAAATCAACAGTTATGAGCGGAGATTGTTAATTACTTCTTCTCTAACAATGCCATGTAAAATCCATCGAAACCGCTTTTGGACGCATAGATATTTTTTTCTTTGACCAACTGAAAATTTTGTCCCTCTTCGGAGTTTAAAAAAGCCTTTACCTGATCATTGTTTTCTTGGGGTAAAATGGAACATGTGGCATAAACCATTTTACCCCCATTCTTTACTATTTTGCTATAAGATCTTAGAATTTCTTGTTGTGTGTTAAGTATCTTTTCAAGGAATTCTGGTTTTAGTTTCCACTTGGTGTCGGGATTTCTCCGTATTACTCCTAGGCCCGTACAGGGGGCGTCTATTAAGACACGGTCCGCACTTTCATGGAGTTTTTTAACAACCTTGGTGGAGGTTATCTCGCGAGGCTCAATGTTATGGGCACCGTTTCTTCTTGCACGTCTCTTAAGTTCTTTTAATTTACTACCATAAATATCCATGGCGATCAGCTGTCCTTTATTTTCCATCAAAGCGGCGAGGTGAAGCGATTTACCCCCGGCTCCGGCACAAGTATCCACTACGCGCTGGCCAGGTTTTACATCTAGATATTCGGCGACCAATTGCGAACTGGCATCCTGCACTTCAAAAAAACCCTTTTTAAAGGATTCGGTGACAAACACGTTTGCTCGTTCCGGTAATCGTAAAGCGTAGGTATATCCCTTTATGGGTTCAACAACAATATTCTCTGCTAAAAGTGCTTTGCGCAATTTATCTTTTGTAGTCTTTAATCCATTGGTTCTTAGGATTACTTCTGCTGGTCGGTTAAGTGCGGCCAGCTCTTCTGTCCATAATTTTTCCCCCAACTCTTTTTCGCATATGGTATCTATCCAATCCGGAATGGCCTCCCTGTATTTTCGTATTTGGGATAATTCATCGAACCTTCCTTTTATTCTCCTCACCGGAGTTGGTTCTAACTGTTTCCAATCGGGTAGTTTTATCCCTTTTAAAGTGGCCCAAACAGCAAAAAGCCGGAATAAATTTGGTCTGCTGAAGGGAGCTTTTACTTCTGCAATTTCTGTGTAAAGTCTCTTATAACGTACCATCTCATATGTGGTTTCCGCAATAAAAGCTCGGTCTCGGGCGCCCCAGCGTTTGTCGAATTTCAACACTTTTTGCACTACTTTATCCGCATATTCTTCCTCATTGAAAATGAGGTTAAGGGCATCAACGACCGCAAAAACTAGATTTCTATGTAGTTTCATTTCACCAAACAATTCAGGCGGCAAAGGTATCGCTTTAGAAAAGATTCCCCTTATTTTTGATAAAATTTATGGAAATGAGGTATTTAAGTGGTATTGGTGTTTTTTTTCTATTGTTTTCCTGTACAAAGCATGCGGGAAGCCATAATTTTTCTTTTGTTGAAATTGAAACACTTTACTCCGATTCGTTAAGTATACGGGCCATTGAAGTCATGGACGGTAGTTTGGCTTTCGCTGCCAATAATGGTGTTTTTGGAAGCATAGATATACAAACAGATGCCATAAGAACCAATATACAGCGTTACGATAGTATGCTTCCCTCTTTTAGGGCGGTAGCCCATACATCTTCTGACTTTTTTATGCTTTCTGTAGGCAATCCGGCATTACTCTATAAAACAGGGAGTAGGGGGTATATGGAGTTAGTATATAAAGAGGAAGGTAAAGGTGTTTTTTATGATTCCATGATTTTTTGGAATAATCTGGAAGGTATCGCCGTAGGTGATGGTATAGATGGTTGTTTATCTATTATTATTACCAGGGATGGTGGTGAAAATTGGAAAAAAGTTCCGTGTTCCCGGCTTCCCAAAACGGAACAAGGTGAAGGTGCGTTTGCTGCCAGCAATACCAATATTGCCATAACAGGAGATAAAACATGGGTCGCTACTACTAATAGTAGGGTGTATTATTCAGATGATAAAGGGGTTTCATGGGAGCTATTTAAGACCCCTTTGGCACATGATAAACCCACCCAAGGAATTTATTCCATTGATTTTTATGATGAAAAATTGGGTGTCGTTGTGGGAGGCGACTATACCCTACCTGATCATAAAACTGCCAACAAAGCAATTACCATGGATGGTGGTATACATTGGCAACTAGTTGGCGATGGTATGGAACCAGGCTATAAAAGTTGTGTTCAATTTGTTCCCAACGCCGGTGGGGAAGATATTGTTGCTGTTGGTTTTACAGGAATTTCCTATTCTAAGGATGGTGGCAAGACATGGTCAACGCTTTCCGATGAGTCTTTCTACACTATTAGATTCGTACATGAAAATGTGGCCTATGCCGCAGGAAGAAACCGAATTGCAAAATTAACCTTTAACTAAAAAAGGAGAAGTCATAAAATGACTTCTCCTTTTATCAACAACTAAACCAACCATTTATACGTTTACCACAATATAGCCTCTTCCACTTTTCTTGTACCAGACACCCTTATACTTGTACAGTTTTCTACCGTTGTAAACAATCACTTTATTCCCTCTGGGCAGCTGTCTTACCTTAACCCCCACAGGAGCGGCACAAACAACATATTTTCTACCTCTCGTCTTATACCAAATGCCATTGGAAAAATGAAAATTTACGCCTCTATGTACAATTACCTTTGGTTTGTATACTTTAGTGACCACGGTTCCATATTTAGGATATAGGTTAACTGTTGTTTGGGCATGTACCGCAGCTAAGCTTCCGAACAATACCAATATGATCAACACATTTTTTAAATTTTTCATAAGCTTTATTTTTATTGGTTTATACTTCTTTGACTACGGATTCGATAGATGGTTTAATATAAAAGGAAGCCATTTGGCTTCCTTTTACAACATTTCATCGTTTTATGGGCTAATTACCTCCTTGCCGTCGTTTTTGAATTTGCTGTAGGAGCCTTTTCTTAAAGTCCTCTTCCGCTTTTATCAGTAGGAACGTTTTCTTAGGGGAGATTATTTGCCCTATATTTTTTATGAAAGCTATGTTCAATGCATGTTTTTCATCTTCCAATGCTATCATCTGTTCCATCAATGCGTTTGCCTCTTTTTCGGACAAGGAATCAAAATCAACTAATTTGCTCCGTATTTGGGTACGTTCTTTTCTTCGCAATTCACCTTTCTTATCCTCATGTGCATTGTAAACGGGCCAAAATTCCTGGGCCTCCTGTGAACTCAAGGCCAATCTTTCTGTTATAAAGGCTATCTTTAATGCCTTTATCCGTTCACCTCGTTGTCCATAGATGGCCATCGTAGCAAATAGGATGGTGGCGAAAGTGAATATTTTATTTTTATTGATCATCATATTCAAAGTTTAGGTCTTCAACATCGTCTAGATTTTCATCCAAATATTCCATAATATTTTCTTGGTTCATCTGCTCATCCAAGATATCGTTTATTTCCAATTCTTCAATAGCTACTATCGTGGCAATTTCATCCGTGCTAAGCCCAAATCCATTGTTTTCGAAATACATCTCAATATCGGAATTGGCCAGATCTTCAAAATCAATATCACCGGGACTGCTCCTTTGTATACCAAACCAAAGCAAGACCATAGCCGCAACGGATGCAGCTGCAAAATAGAATTTTCTATACGAACGTAACTTGATAACCTTGGTCTCTCCTTGATCATCCAGCTTTTGAACCAGATTGTTATGCAAGTCATCAAAATAACCCTCCGGCACCTTAAACCCCTGCTTTATGGAGGGCATATCTTCCTTCTTGTTCCCTACTTTTTCCAAAAGATGGTCCGTAAGGTTTTCGAAATAACCTTCCGGTGTTTTGAACGGATTTTTTTTATCTGCCTTTTTCATATGTCTATACTTTGACCTTTAATTCCCATAAAGGTTTAGTCCGTTGTCAAATAGGTTTCCAGCTTTTTTACAGCTAAATGGTAAGATGCCTTTAATCCACCTACCGATGTTTCTAAAATCTCCGAAATCTCCTCATATTTTAGTTCTTCGAAGTACTTCATGTTAAATACCAGTTTCTGTTTTTCTGGAAGCATGGCAATGGCCTTTTGCAATTTCAACTGAATTTCATCACCTTCAAAATATACATCTGCCTCAAGATTGTTGGCCATTTTATCTTGTAGGTCCTCATTGCTAACCCCTAGTTTTCGGGACTTCACCTTTAAGAAGGTAAGGGATTCGTTTGTGGCAATACGGTACATCCATGAGAACAACTTACTATCGCCCTTAAACCCATCAATGTTTCTATATATTTTTATAAATGTATTTTGAAGCACATCATCGGCATCATTATGGTCTAGTACAATTCTACGCACATGCCAATATAATCTTTCTTTATAGGTGTTCACCAATACCTCAAAAGCCTTGGCTTGGGTCTCTTTTTGCTTTAATTGATGTACTAAATCTTCTTCGGTACCCAAATTTTACAACTTATGGTTTCTAATAGGACCATAGAAAGAACAAAAGGTTTAATACCTATGCACTTAACGATTGCATGGTCACCAATTTTTTATACATACCATTCGCGGCCAAAAGTTCTTGGTGCGACCCTTGTTCCACTATTTCCCCTTTTTGGAGGACTATAATAGTATCCGCTTTTTGTATAGTGGAAAGTCGGTGTGCAATGACAATCGACGTTCTGTTTTGCATCATTTTTTCCAATGCATCCTGCACTAATCGCTCGCTTTCCGTATCCAACGCGGAAGTAGCTTCATCCAATATCATGATCGGCGGATTTTTTAGTACGGCCCTTGCAATGGATAGTCGCTGCTTCTGTCCCCCACTAAGTTTATTACCACTATCACCAATATTGGTATCATAGCCATTGGGGAGCTTTATGATAAATTCATGGGCATTGGCAATTTTTGCCGCGGCAATAATTTCTTCTTTCGTGGCCTCCTCTTTGCCCAAAGATATATTGTTTTTAACGGTATCATTGAATAGAATGGAATCTTGGGTAACCAATCCCATCAAATTCCGTAATGATTTTTTAGTTAGCGCTTTGATATTGGTTCCATCAATTTGTATTTCACCATCGTTTACGTCATAAAAGCGGGTAACCAAATTGGCAA
>JBCBZE010000247.1:0-5414 GCA_039815505.1 Bacteroidota bacterium
CATTAACAAAAGCATACACCATTCCACCTTTATATTTTTTATAATCTACGTGAGATTTCATCAAATTAAATTCAACACTCGTCCAGTAAATTTTTAATGATTCCATTATTTTTTTAAATGGTTTACAACTACTGTATAAACACCATGGCGTTTATTTCCATAGTATATAATGCATATATAAGGTAGGCTTCCCAAATATAACCGATAATTTCCCTTTTGTACAGCGTTTAACCAAATTTCATCGGATTTTTAATACAAACGGGCAAGCAATTAAAAAGAGCTGACTTTCTAAGTCAGCTCTTTTTATATACTACTTGGTTCTGATTGGTTATGCCAGAAAACTACAGGCTTCCTGCACCGCTTTCTTTTGGGCCTTAACCTCAAATTGGTTGGAGGTGTTTTTTTCGCCCCCGGCCTTTAGGGCGTTTTCGCCCGCAAAGAAGGTTTTATGGTCGTCGCCCAAATCGGAACCGGCCATACGCTGGTGCTTTACACAGGCAACACCCTTACGGATTTCCTGTCGTTGAACCCCCCTTACATAGGCCAACATACCTTCTTCCCCAAAATAGGATTCGGTCAGATCGTTCATATGAAGCGCTGTGGTATGATAGGTAGGCAAGGTTATCAGGTGATGAAAAATCCCTGCTTCCCGGGCACCGTCCACTTGAAAAGTGCGAATCTTATGGTCCGCCCGCTTACATAGTTCCGAGCCATCATAGGCGGCATCCATTAGGTTATCCTTGTCATAACCGGACAGGTCCGCTCCTGCCGCTTGCATTTCCACATAGGCCTGTTTGCGGAAATTCAAGGTCCAGTTAAAGGAAGGGGAGTTGTTGTATACCAATTTGGCATGGGGCACCACCTCCCTGATCCGGTTGACCATATGGGCAATTTGGGTTACATCCGGTGTGGGCGTTTCGATCCACAAAAGATCGGCCCCATGTTGCAGACTGGTAATGCAATCCAGGACCACCCGATCAATGTTGGAACCGGTTTTAAATTTATACAAGCCATTGGACAAGCGTAACGGCCGTACCAACTTCCCCGCTCTTTTAAAAAGCACATCATCTTCCTTGGCATCGGTAATCGCGATTTCCTCCGCCTCTACAAAGGCCAGATATTGAGAGGCCAAATCCCCCGGCTCTTGGCTCACCGGTAATTTTTGGGTCAGCCCGGCCCCTTCGGAATCGGTTCGTGCCACAATAATGCCATCTTCTACCCCCAACTCCAGGAAGGCATATCTAACCGCATTTAATTTAGCAATAAAATCTTCATGGGGCACGGTAACTTTTCCATCTTGGTGGCCGCACTGTTTGGCATCCGACACCTGATTTTCTATCTGAATGGCGCAGGCCCCGGCCTGGATCATTTGTTTGGCCAATAAATAAGTGGCCTCCTCGTTCCCAAAACCGGCATCGATATCGGCAATAATGGGTACGATATGGGTTTCAAAATTATCAATTTGGTCCAGCACGTCCTCCCCGTTTTCCAGCCGTCTAAAGAGATCGTTCAAGGCTATGGCATCTGCTTGGCGCAAAAAATCGTAGATTTCCTTGATGAGCGATGGAACGGCCGTTTTTTCGTGCATGGACTGATCGGGCAAGGGGCCAAACTCCGAGCGTAGGGCGGCGACCATCCAACCGGACAGATAGAGGTACTTTTTGCTGGTGGTTTGGTGGTGCTTTTTTACCGCTATCATGTTTTGCTGCGCCACAAAACCATGCCAGCAGCCAAGGGATTGCGTGTATTTTGTGGGATCGGCATCGTACTCCGCCATATCTTTTCGCATGATGGCCGCTGTATATTTGGCGATATCCACTCCTGTTTTAAACCGATTTTGGGCCGCCATTCTGGCTACATTTTTTGGGTCTATGGCCTTCCAGGCCGTCCCATACTTTTCTTTAAGGTGTTGTACGGTCTCCAAGGCGGAACGATAGGTACTTTGTTCTAAATTTTTCATAATTTCGTAATACATTATTTATTGGTAATAATTAGATCCTGCGCATTGTGGCTGCAATCGCAGGATTGCTTTTTTTTATAGGTATTGATAGGCCGGAAGCGTTAGGAACTCTTCGAACTTTTCGGTCAAGACCAATTTGTCAAAGAGGGCAAAGGCCAGACTAAACTTACTTTCTTTCATATGTTCCTCGCCATATTCGGTGATGATCTTTTCCACCTCGTCCTGAAATATTTCGGTATACAGTTCGATATTAAATGAGTGCCCATTGGTCAATACCACCTCATTTTTTAACCAGTGCCATATTTGGGTCCTGGAAATCTCGGCGGTTGCCGCATCTTCCATAAGATTGTACAGGGCCACGGCCCCATGGCCGCGCAACCAGGCTTCGGTATATAAAATGCCCACATTAATGTTCTTCCTAATTCCGGCCTCCGTGACCGTTCCTTTGGGGAGTTCCACCAGATCGGCCTCCGTAATTTGCACATCGCTTCGCATACTATGTAATTGGTTGGGCGTTTTCATGTGCTTGTTAAATTCGGCCATGGCCACGGCCACCAAGGCCGGATGTGCCACCCAAGTACCGTCATGACCATTTTTAACTTCGCGCTCTTTATCCCTTCTTACTTTTTCCAAGGCCTCGGCATTGGCCTTTTCGTTGTTTTTAATGGGTATTTGGGCCGCCATACCGCCTATGGCAAGGATGCCACGCTTATGACAGCGTTGGATCACCAGTTTTGAATAGGCATCCATGAACGGTGTGGTCATGGTCACCTGATCCCGATCGGGTACGATAAAGTTGGGATGGTTCCTAAACTTTTTGATGTAAGAAAAGATGTAATCCCAACGGCCACAATTGAGCCCTACAATATGGTCTTTGAGTTCAAAAATGATTTCGTCCAATTGAAAACTGGCCGTAATGGTCTCCACTAGAACGGTGGCCTTAAAGGTGCCATTGGGTACCTGAAGATAGTCTTGCGCAAACTCAAAAACCTGGTTCCACCAACGGGCTTCGGTATATTGCTCCAGTTTGGGCAGGTAAAAGTAGGGCGCGGTACCATTTTTCAATAGGGTTTTTGTATTGTGGAATACATAGAGGCCAAAATCTACCAAACTGCCTGAAACCGCTTCCCCGTTGATCATCAGGTGCCTTTCATTAAGGTGTAGCCCCCTTGGCCGTACCAAAAGCACGGCGGTCTCTTTGTTAAGTTCGTAAGATTTTCCACGTTGTGTATCTACCAAGGCAATGGTTTTAAGGTTGGCATCCATAAGGTTCTGTTGTCCTTGGATACTGTTTTCCCAGGTAGGTGAGTTGCTGTCCTCCAGATCGGCCATAAAGGTTTTGGCCCCGGAGTTTAAGGCATTGATGATCATTTTCCGGTCTACGGGACCGGTGATTTCCACACGCCTGTCTTGCAGGTCCTCTGGAATTTCCCCTGCCGTCCAATGACCTTCCCGGATCGCTTTGGTCTCCTGCGGAAATTGTGGAAATGCCCCACGGTCAAACACCTGTTGCTGTACCTCACGATCCTGTAACAACGCCAATCGTTTGGCATTAAAGTTTTCATGAAGTGCCGTAAGGAATGTCAGGGCACCTTCCGTTAAAATTTCCGGATAGTAGTTTTTCACATCATTTGCGAACGTAACTCTTGCTTGTTTTAAAAGGATATTTTCCATGATCGTATTGTTTTACAGGACAATAATAAAACAAAGAGTTTAAAAAAACAAGCGAACGTTCGCTAAAAATGTATTTTTCGCTTTTTTTATTGTGTTCGCGGAAATTACTATCTTTGGTCGCGCACTATGGAACAAACCTATATTAAGCTCATATTTGGCCTAAAACTGAAGCAAATACGGACCGATAAAAACCTATCGCTGTTTGGTCTGTCGAAAATTTCGGGTCTCTCCAAATCGTATTTAAACGAAATTGAAAAGGGCAAGAAATATCCCAAACCGGATAAGATCGCCATTCTTTCGGACAAGCTGGATGTTCCTTACGATCAACTGGTTTCTTTAAAACTAGATAAAAATTTGGCCCCGATCGGGGAGTTGTTGCAATCCAAAATTTTAAAGGAAATACCGCTAGATCTTTTTGGGATCAAGGAAAGCAACCTGATTGATATTGTGGCCAATGCGCCTGCAAAGGTAAATGCGTTTATCAGTACCATTATTGAAATTGCACAACATTATAATTTTAGCAGGGAGAGTTTTTTTCTGGCTTCGGTCCGTTCATTTCAGGAGGCGAACAACAATTATTTTGATGACCTGGAACAGCAGGTGTTGCAATTTTCAAAGGCCTATCAGCTAGATTTGACCAAACCGTTTACCTCTAGGGACATTGAGGAGATTTTGATCGAAGAATATGGATATACCATAAACCAAAGCGAATTGGGGAAGTACGAGGCTTTGGAAAATTTGCGGTCCGTTTTTGTGCCCAAGACCAAAACCTTGTTGCTCTCGAGCTCTATAAACGAGGCGCAGCGCACCTTTATCTATGCCAAGGAAATCGCCTATAATTTTTTGGGGATTTCAGATAGACTGTATACCTTTCCTTGGGTAAAGTTCGATAGTTTTGATCAGGTGCTGCATAATTTTTATGCCTCCTATTTTGCGGGTGCCTTAATTATTCCCAGGCAGGTATTAACGGTACAGCTAGAGTCGGTTTTTAACCAGGATACTTTTGATCAGACCCGGTTTCTTGGCATATTGGAGGCGTTCAACGCCTCACCGGAATCTTTCTATCAGCGTTTGACCAATATTTTGCCCAAAGCGTTCCATATCCGGGATCTGTTCTTTTTGAGGTTTACCTATAGGGCGGGCAGTAAAAAATACCATCTAAAAAAGGAACTGCATTTATCGCACCACCAGTCGCCCCGCGCCAATGAAACCAATGAGCATTATTGCAGACGCTGGGTATCCTTAAAGGTTTTAAAGGATATCAGTAAAAGCAAAAAGGCCCATATTTTTGATATTCAAATTTCCAATTACGTAGGTGATGATAAAAAATATTTAGTGTTGTCCTCCGCTACCAAAGACCCTTTTAAGGAAAACCAGTATCGAAGTATTAGCATTGGCTTGCTGATCAATAAACAATTGGAAAAGAAACTAAAGTTCTTAAGGGACCAGACCATTGCGATCCAAGAAGTGGGCGTTACCTGCGAGCGCTGTGCCATAAAAGGGTGTAAGGTACGGCAGGCACCGGCCATTATTTTGGACAAGGCGGCCAATAACGAAAAGATAGCCTTGATCGTGGAAGAGTTAAACCATACCTTTATGGGCTAAGTACCCCCCAACGGCCTTGTACAAAATGTGTTTATAGCTGTTGGCAGTGTCTTTTCATATCGGGGTCAATGTTTTTCGGACTCATTAAATTGCCACAATACGTTCACTAATTGCCATTTTCCATTCAGTTTTACAATATGCATATAATCGATCCAGTCATCGGCTATGAGCTTTA
>JBCBZE010000369.1:0-3166 GCA_039815505.1 Bacteroidota bacterium
TCGTTATGTGAACGAGTTTGGGGACCTTCGCGTCAACGACCTGTATTTGGAGACCCGGTTCAGGAACATTGCTACCAATCACCAGAATATCTGTAAAAAGACTTCCGTTACCCTTTTAATGGAAGGGGAAGCCATAGAAATTCCCCTATCAAAAGTAGGCTGTGTTTCGGAACTACAACTGTATCATTTGGATCGATCTATCAGTGGTAAGAATAATGATTTGTCCAAATTTGGTGTGGATATCGATGAATGGACCACCTTAGGTTGTACTTTTGGAAATGAGTTACTTACCGTTACCATAAACGGCGCTATGGTAATGGAACTGCCCATGAACGGGAGAATCAATAAAATGCATGGGTTAAGCTATCGTTTCGAAGGTATGGGAGAAGTAAAATCCTTGCTGTTGAAAAATGGAAAAAAGATATATTATGCATGGCCATAGGAAGGAATCGATACGTTGTAAAAGGGATGCTCATCTGAAAATATTCCGAGGTATGTACATCAACGAGTTCTTTGTGAGCCGCTTTCTCCTAATCAACCTATGCTAATATAGTGCTCTTTTTAAAGAAAAATGCTGATAAGCATAAGGTAAAATTTTCCTTTTGCCAGTCCCAGGTCCTATACATAAATGATTATAAGAGCGGTTAACGTCTCGATTTTTTTTCTGCCTCTACCAACTTATCGTCATTCCATTTTCCTTTGGCTACGATATCGCCGTCACTACCTATAAATTTACCGTTTCCGCTGCGTTTGTCCGCTTTCCACTCCCCGGCATATTGTTCACCGTTGGGCCAATAATACGTGCCTTGCCCGTTGCGTTTGTCGTTATCATAATGCCCCACATAATACTGGCCATCGGACCAAAAGAAAGTTCCTTCACCATGACGTTGATTGTCTTTCCATTCCCCTTCATATCTACTCCCTGTATCCAATAAAGCAATACCAAAACCATTGGCCTTACCATGCTTTACCTGACCTACATAATGGATCCAAGCACCCTTTTTACTCTTAAATTGAAGGTACTCGCCAAAAGATTTTTGTTTTAATTGTCGTTGCAAACGAGATAGTTTTACTTGGGTCTTATTCAAAACAAACTGTAGTGAATCATATTGTCTTGTGGCTAAACCAGTAATGGCCGGTGGTAATGTAAGACTATCCGTTTCCTCTTCTTCCATATGCTCATCCCTTCGCTGAGATGTATCGTCCTGCATTAACCTTTCCGCTAGGGCAATCCGCAATGGAATGACCATATTGTTCTCAATACGGGTTTCCATGGTCTCCGTATAGGAATCCACGGCATCCGTATAAGCGCCGGTAAATAGCATAGAGTCGATATGCGCCAGTTGTTGGTAATGCTCCAATTGTTTTTCTGCTTGCAGGCAATCGGCATTTACATTCGCCAGTTGTTGATTCAGATCCACTGTTCTGTAATGATACCGAACAGTTATGCCGGTTACAAGGACCAAAAATAGATAAGGGATATATTTTTGTAATTTCATGGTCTTCGGATGATTTTACATGTTTATCTACGCATTAATCGTCAAAATGGATTTCGGGCAGCTTATTTTTTACCCTTCTAAAGTCTGGCGAGAAGTACAAATGAAAGCGCATGGTCCAACTTTGCTTATAGATAGAACCATTATCCAACTGTTGTCCCACGGAATACATAAGCCCTGCTGCCACGGACACTCTTGGGGTAAGAATGTAGCCCAGGGTCGTAGTAATCCGTAAATCCTCCAAGGGACTGGCCACCACTGCCCTACCGCTTTGCATGATCAACTCTGCCTCTGGGGAAATATATAAGGTCTTAGGTTGTAGTTTATGGCTGTTCAATGGAGTCTTCATCCGGAACATGTATCGCCAACGATTCCGAAAGATGTAATCACTATCCTCGGCAAAATCTTGGGTCCATCGATGCTCGATACGTAATCGATGGTAAATCATGGAGCTTCCTATGGGTAGGGCAAACTGATATTGATGCCAAATTCGCCATTCTGGAACTACATTACGGTCCGGGGAGCTAGAGTCGGTATTAAAATTAATACGGGCCACCCCTCCCAGACTAACATTGAACTTCTTGGAGTGAATGTATCCAATGGCATGGCGATTATATATCTGGGCGATTTGTCCTATATATCGGGTATTTTCGGTTTCTTCAAAGCGAAAGTGGGTCTGAGCGTCCCAAAAAAGACGTTTTGAGATACGAATATTACCATACGTATTGAACCATGCTTTGGTCACCGGATCCTTGAAGTTGGATTCTGACGGAAATTCATCCTGCTCCTGTTCTTGGGAAAAAACCCCAAATGAGATTCCCACTAATCCAATAACAAAAAGCCATTTGGCGCTAAAGTGATATACAGTGCCCATTCCTGATTATTCCGTAGCCGGATTTTTAAGGTTGAACAATTCCAGGACGGTTTTAGGATCCTCCTCTTTTCGTAGTTTTCGTTCCAATCGTTTGGTATCTTCGTCCCGCAATGCAAACATGCGCCTATTGGTATTTAATATCTGCTGTTGTATGGTCTTGGCGCTATCACAACTTAATGTGTTTTGCACTTGATCGATGAAATAGGGCACCAACACCTTGGTATAAGCAGCAAAGATTCGTTTTTTCACGGCTTCCTCCATGACAACGGCCACAAAGGGATTCCATACGCCATCCGTATAATGCTGTCTTATAGAGTCTGTACGTTGTGATAGCTCCCCTATTTCCAAACCTAACAGATTAAAGCTCCGAAAGCAGTTAAGTAGTTCATGGGCCATTGTGGATTTCCTGGAGGTTTCGGTTACGGATGCATAATCCAACAATTGTTGCTCCGCCACCGCGCCGATATGTGATAGGGCCCGCTGATGCGATTTGGGCAGGCTGTCATCCATAACTTGGATGTAGCGTTGCAAACTATCGTTAGAGGCAATCAATTTTTCCTCAACGCCCAGTAGTTCTTGTTGACGCCTTTGCTGACCTAATTTGGCCGCTAATTGCTTTTCAATCCCTTGAAGACTCAACAAAGCGTACTGTGCCACCTTTTCCGAAGCCCTAAGGTCGTTACCCTGCCAAGCTAATTTTTCGGCTTCCGGAAGCGAGAAGGTACGGTCATGGGCGGCCTCCCCAAAATAGGAAGAGAGATCTATCGTAGTGGAAGGTGTTCCATTGGGCCAGAGA
>JBCBZE010000297.1:0-4447 GCA_039815505.1 Bacteroidota bacterium
CAAGATACGGGAACCCCTACCGATCATCTGAAAATATAGGGTCAACGACCTTGTGGCCCTATTCAGCATAATGGTCTCCACGGTGGGCTCATCAAAACCGGTCGTTAGGATACTTACGGAGGTCAAAATGGCATCCGGGGTCTCGGAAAACCATTGTAAAATTTCCCTACGCTCCGTGGCATTGTTCTTATTGTCCAAGTGTCTAATATTGTAGCCCGCCTTTTTAAAGACTTCATACACATAGCGCGATGTATTGATGCCGTTGTTGAATATGAGCGTCTTGGTTCCCTTGGCCACTTCCTCATAGGCGCCCATAAGCTTGTTGAGCATGTTCTGGTTACCATAGAGTTCATCCGAGGATTTTACGGTATAGTCACCGTTAATACCCAATTTTAGACCTCTAAGGCTTACATCATAGCTGTACATATTGGCCTTGGCCAAAAACTTTTTTTGGATCAGGGACGAAATGGATTCCCCAACGATAAGCTTTTGGTAATGGTCCTTCATGGGAAGCTTAATATTGGAACTCAAAGGGGTGGCAGTCACCCCAAGTATGATTGAATTTTCAAAATACTTAAAGAGTTTACGGAACGAGTTGTAATGTGCCTCATCTATGATGACCAGACCAATATTATTGATCTCAATTTTATCTTCTTGCAAGCGATTGTTCAAGGTTTCCACCATGGCCACAAAACACATATACTCGTCCTGGTCCTTAAGCTCCTTGACGTCACTGCTTATGATCTTATTGTTCACGCCAAAACCGTGCAACATCTTGGAGGTCTGCGAACTCAGTTCTATACGGTGTGTAAGTACCACCACCTTTTTCTGGGTCTGCACGATGTATTTACGGGCAATCTCCGAAAAGACCACTGTTTTTCCACCTCCCGTAGGTAATTGGTATAATAGATTAACATCACTTGGGGATTCATCAAAGTGCTTGAAAATGGTATTCAAGTCCTGTAACTGATAATCGTAAAGTGTTTTTTCTATTTTTTCTGTCCGTAATTCCAAGTGCGTAGGCTAATTTTTGCGTTGAATTATTGCTAAGCGTTCATTGGTATAAACTTTTCAATTTTGCAAAACTAGATGTTTTTTATCCTTAAAAGAAATATTATCCGGGAAATATAAAATTTAACATTTTTGGTCAATCAATAATATCCAACGCCCTTGAAAATCCTTCACCATAAGACCATTCCTGTTCTTGGGTAAGGGTATAAACAGAAAGGATACGGTCCTTAAATTCAGGCAAAAGCGAATGCAGTGAGGTATACTGCAGTGTCTCGGTAAACGAATTGAGCATACTTTTATAAAAAGCCTCCGGAACATTCCTACCCATGGAAAAGGATTGTGCTATTTCCAGGTTATAAAGCATAACGTCCGCTATGAGGTGGGGATCTACCCCCAGTTTCATAAAGTGCTTAATGTATTTCTGGGCGACGGACCGCCTGGCCTTAGGTCGTTTTCTTTTAACGGGAAAATACTCGTTGGAAATTTTTAGTTTGGCTTCTTGGACGAGTTTGTCCTCCTTGGGATTGAACACAAAATCATAATATTCCTTGACCACGGGAAACCGATGGTAGAGATCCAACAACTGTTCGGACAGTTCCTCCTTTTTAAGTTCGTCCAAATATTTTTTCAGCGCTCTTTTGCTCATTGTTTTCCGTCAATTGTCGTTTGTCGCATTTAAAAAAAGCCATAGCCTTGTCATGATACGTGCAAAAATAACATAAGTATGTGTGGGATTACCAAATATACCGGTCATTTTTAAAAATGGTGATGTATTAATAAAATCGGTATAATAATATCCCATCTTACTAGGATAATCCATTATAATGTGGTATTATAATTGCTTGTAAAAACAACTAAATCCACGAGCATATATGAGGCAACTAAAGATTATCAAGCAGGTAACGAACAGGGAATCAAAATCGTTGGATAAATACCTGCAGGATATCAGTAAAATAGAATTGATAACAGCAAATGAAGAAGTAGAACTAGCACAAAAAATACGCGACGGAGATCAAGCCGCCTTGGAGAAATTGACGAATGCCAACTTACGATTTGTGGTTTCCGTAGCCAAACAATACCAAAATCAAGGTTTAAAATTACCCGATTTGATCAATGAGGGAAACGTTGGGCTGGTAAAAGCCGCCAAACGTTTTGACGAGACCCGGGGATTTAAATTCATTTCCTATGCCGTATGGTGGATCCGCCAATCCATTTTGCAGGCTTTAGCGGAGCAATCCCGTGTGGTGCGCCTTCCCTTGAACAAAATTGGATCTATCAACAAGATCAAGAAAACCTTTTCCTATTTGGAACAGGCACATGAACGTCCCCCATCCGCGGAGGAAATTGCCAAGGAGTTGGAAATGACGGTCAGCGAAGTAAAGCAGTCCATTAAAAATTCCGGTCGCCATGTCTCCATGGATGCCCCGCTTAGGGAAGGGGAAGATTCCAGCCTGTACGATGTATTGCGTTCCGGCGAATCGCCCAAACCAGATAAAACCTTAATGAGACAATCGTTGAACACGGAAATCAATAGGGCGTTGGAAACACTTTCACCAAGGGAGGCCGATGTGGTTAAACTCTATTACGGCATTGGTGACCAACAATCCATGACCTTGGCGGAAATAGGACAGACGTTTGATCTTACGCGTGAGCGGGTGCGCCAAATCCGTGAAAAGGCCATTAGAAAACTAAGACACAATTCCCGGAGTAAATTGTTGAAAGACTATTTGGGATAATATCCATATACTTAAAATTAAAAACGGGCCCTTTCCAAAAAGAGGGCCCGTTTTTATTTCATACCATGTACCAGCTTAAGAATAACTTAGTTTACTGATATCGTAATCAACAAGGATTTCGTTTAAATCCTCAATAAAGTTCAAATAAGCGGTGTTGTCTTGGTTTTTATGTGCCATAATTCAAAAATTTGGGGAAAAAGCCGGCCGGACTAAATATAGTCCAGCTCAG
Organism: Bacteroidota bacterium; assembly: GCA_039815505.1. GTDB lineage: Bacteria > Bacteroidota > Bacteroidia > Flavobacteriales > Flavobacteriaceae > CANLWN01. The sequence goes on from JBCBZE010000297.1 coordinate 2,977, forward strand.
CTAATTCATTTAAACTTAAAATTTCATTTAAATCTCGGAGAAATGTTAGGTATTCCTCCCCGTAGGTATCGTATAACATGATAAGACTTGGTTTAGGTCGTTTTCCCGGTATTAAACGGGGATTTGGGATTAATATTATGTAGTAAACATATCCAATCTATTCAGTTACGGCAATAAAATGTGGTGTAGCTCCCATTTTTTGTTGTAAACCAAGTTAATTTATGGGTATTGGACCTTCAGCTAGAATTTCACCTGATAATTGATACCGGCAGATACGGCCCAAAAGAAACGACCGGGATCAAAAACCAGCTCCTGGCGTGTAAGCCCCAAGGTGGCGCCGTAAATATTGTTTGTGTTTTTTCCCGAAAACTGATATTCAAATTGTAGCAGTTGGGATTCAATAAATAAAAGGGACTCCGATAGCAAGATGTTGTTTGCACTTAGTTGCTTGAGCTCCGGCGTGTAGCCCATAGCTATGTTTATACCCACATAGGTATCGGCATCTTTTAGATAGCGTCTGGCCTTAAAAAGACCTGATACGCCCGTATTCCCATTTGGTTGTGGGGCCACATAGGTCCTTAGGGAATAATAATCATTGCCCCGGTACATGCCGAACGATCCAGTGTATACTTCTGCACTGCTATCCACGAAATCCAAATAAATAATACCTGCCGAAGATTCCAGTGCCTTGGGCAGATTGGCATACATTTCTACGCGTACCCTATGATCGGGAAATATGGGTGCATCGGAATAGGCATAATTTAAATATCCGTAAAATGTCTTGGAGAACTTAGGGTAAAAATCGATTCCATACTGTATGCCATGGGTTTCAAACCGATTGTTATAATTTAACCTGGGGATGATATAGCCCGCCTTGGTCTCCCTTCTATATTCCACACTGGTATATATGGCAGGTTCATAGATAATATCGAAAATATCGAAAGAGTTATCTATACGCACCCTGTTTTTCGAGTTCGTCAACTCTAGCGGATCCTTTACCAAAGCTTCACTCAAGTCTTTTCCCTTACCATACTTCTCCTGTAACGCGTTCAATGCCCGCTGTCGTAAGAACTCAATATCCTCATCCTTTTTTACGTATAATAAGGCCTTATTGGCCAACCCGAGGGCGGTGGGGTAGTTTTCAGCGTATATTTCGTTTTTAATGGCAGCTACCCAAACCTCTTTATTTTCTCTTTCTACGGATGTGATTTTATTGAACTCTGCGCGGGCCTTATCATGCTCGCCGTCCCAACTGTAGGTTTTTGCCAATAATTCCCGTACATCGGCATAGTCCGGGTATACCGTCAATATCCGCTTCAGGGTATCCCTAGCCATGGAGCGGTTATCGTTGAACGCCAGATCGCGTGCCGCAAAAAAGGAAATATCCGGATTACCGGAATAGGCCAGCTCCTGGGCGAACATTCCCAAACTCATTAGGAATAGCAGTAACGCACTATGTAGTTGTAATACC
>JBCBZE010000081.1:0-11448 GCA_039815505.1 Bacteroidota bacterium
ATAAAATTCTTCTTAATGGCAAAGGCCAGGGCATGGGCAAAAGTAAAGCCGAAGGTGAACCCAAACAGTAGTATTTTTCCAAATTCAATGAGTGCGGTAAGCGTAAACGCCTGCCCCTCTCCTACACTTATAAATTCGAAAACCAGTACTGCCACTAAAGCGCCGATGGGATCTATAAGAATTCCTTCCCACTTCAATACCGCCGAAACGTCCTTCTTTAACGGAATATTTCTAAGTATAGGTGTTATTACCGTAGGTCCAGTAACAATAATCAATCCAGAGAAAAGAAAAGAAATTTGCCAACTTAAGCCAAAAATATAGTGTGCGGCCAATCCGGCACCGAAAAAAGTGACAAGAGACCCAACGGTAATCAATTTTGTAATTACCGGCCCAACGTTGGCAATTTCTGACCTTTTCAGCGTAAGACCACCCTCAAAGAGAATAATGCTAATGGCCAAGGATACAAAGTAATACAGGCCTTCACCGGGGAACAACCCTTTTTCCCCGTTCCAGATGGGTTCAATTAGTTTTTCACCACCCTCTGTAAACAAAGTAGCTATTGGGCCCACTAAAAGACCTATTAGGATCAAGGGGAGAATCGCGGGCAATTTAAATCGCCAAGCCACCCACTGTGCAATAATGCCAAGTATTATGATTCCCGCCAGTTCTAGCATATACTTTTTTTTGAAAATTACAGTTTTTATTTCAAAAAAAGGTAATTATTCCTTTCCTATATATGTCTTCCGATGTATTGCAAAGTTCTTATGTATAATTTCAATGGGAAACCATGGTCATTATTTCAACTCCGCTATCCTATACAGTACATTTTCCATCTCGAAAATGATATGCCTAGAAGGGTTCGTCCTTGCTTTTAAACATAAGTAGGTAATCCAATTTGTTAAAAAACAGCTAATAACTGCTGTTCTAAACGCTTATCCATGATGCTTTTCTTATTTTGCACGCCAGTAGTATATTGAAATGAAGTTATACCCGATTGAGACAGGGAATTTTAAATTGGATGGCGGGGCCATGTTCGGTGTAGTGCCTAAATCAATTTGGAACAGAACAAATCCGGCGGATACGAATAACATGATAGATATCGGTGCCCGATGTTTATTGATAGAAAAGGGCAATCGATTAATTCTCATAGACTCAGGTCTGGGCAACAAACAATCGGAAAAGTTTTTTAGCTATTATTATCGCTGGGGAAACCATAACTTGGACGCATCCTTAAAAAAATTTGGGTTTCATAGAGATGATATTACGGATGTTTTTATAACACATTTGCATTTTGACCATTGTGGAGGCTGTGTGCAATGGAACAAGGATAGAACCGCTTATGAAACGGCCTTTAAGAATGCACTGTATTGGACCAATAAAGACCATTGGGATTGGGCAGTTAATCCCAATGCTAGGGAAAAAGCCTCTTTTTTAAAGGAAAATATTATGCCTTTGGAAGAAAGCGGCCAACTTAGATTCATATCCAGAAAAGAAGGGGGTTATCTAAAAACATCGGAGTTGGATTTTGGTGTTTTTTTTGTAGACGGCCACACCGAAAAACAAATGCTACCACATATTAAGTATAAAGGAAAAAATTTGGTTTTTATGGCAGATTTGATTCCTACCTTGGGTCATCTCCCCGTTCCTTATGTCATGGGTTATGATACTAGGCCTTTGTTGACATTGACAGAAAAAACGTCCTTTTTACAAAATGCAGTACTGAACGATTTTTATTTGTTTTTTCAACACGATGCACATCATGAAATCTGTACAGTAAAATCTACGGAAAAAGGTGTACGGGTAAATGAAACTTTTATTTTTGACGAATTATTTTAATAAATATATTAGGACATCCGTCCCAAAAAGGATGATTTTAAGGTTAATTTATACATTATAAAAAAAAGATTTTATCAATTAATAGCATTCATATGACTAATTTATTTTCCAGATCAGTTTTAGGGCCTTTTGCGGCTGCAGTTTTTTTAATGGGATGTGGCGCCACTACCTTAGTGTCCACCCCTATAGCCAATATAGATACCATACCGTTAAAAATCTCGGAACTTACAGAATCTGAAAAAAAGAATTGGGGCCATGCGGACCTCATTGCCGATACCATACCCGGTATGAGCGTGGATAAGGCCTATTCCGAAATCATTGGAAATAAAAAAGGCGAAAAAGTCATTGTGGCCGTTCTTGATTCGGGAATAGACCTAAAACATGAAGATTTGGACGATGTGCTTTGGACCAATAAGGGCGAAACCCCGGGAAATGGAAAAGACGATGACAACAATGGCTTTGTAGATGACATTCATGGCTATAACTTTTTAGGGGAATCTTACAATGAACAATTGGAATACGCCAGAATCCTTAGGCTTAATCTAGGAGATGCCGAACTTAGGGCCAAGGCCAAGGCCGAACTTGATAAAAAGTACCCTGAGGCATTACAAAATAAACAGCGATATGAACAAATACTACAAGCGGTCAAAACGGCCGATGTTGCGGTAAAAAAAGAACTAGGGAAAGAAAATTATACCAAAGAAGACCTCTCTTCTATCAAAACCGAAGATCAAACCATGCAACAAAACGTGGGGGTTTTAATGCAAATGTTCAGTTTCGCGGAAAGTATTCCCGAGGTAGTTGAGGAGCTTCAAGGAGGTATTGAACATTTTTCCGACCAGTTAAACTATAATTATAACAAGGATTTTAACGGAAGAAAAGTAGTCGGTGATGATCCTTATGATATTACGGATACCGATTATGGTAATGGAAACCCCCAGAACAGGGTAGAGGACGAAAGCCATGGAACGCATGTAGCGGGTATTATTGCGGCGGAACGAAACAATGGAAAAGGAGCCAATGGTGTTGCCAATAATGTAGCAATTATGAGTATCCGGGCCGTTCCAAATGGTGATGAGTACGATAAGGATATTGCTTTGGGTATCCGCTATGCCGTGGACAACGGAGCAAAAATTATTAATTGTAGCTTTGGTAAATCCTTTTCTCCCAAAGCCAAATGGGTATATGATGCAATAAAGTATGCAGCCTCCAAAGATGTGCTGATTGTACATGCCGCCGGAAACGATGGTGCGGACTTGGATAAACCCAGCAACCCCAATTTTCCAAACGACCAAATTAACAATGGTCCGGAAATTGCGGACAACGTAGTTACGGTTGGAGCGCTGGCCAGTAAATATGGGTCGGAAATGGTAGCATCATTTTCTAATTACGGTACCACTAATGTGGATGTTTTTGCGCCAGGTGCGGCTATTTATTCTACCTTTCCAAACAACACCTATGAAACTATTGGGGGAACCTCAATGGCTTCCCCCGCAGTTGCCGGTGTGGCGGCATTGATCCGTTCGTATTATCCAAAACTTACCGCGCTCCAAGTAAAAAATATCCTAATGCAATCCGGGCTAAGCACCAAAACTTCCATCATATTGTCAGGAGATACTTCCAAGACCAACACATTCGATAAAATTTCAAAATCTGGGAAAATGGTCAATGCCTATAACGCATTGATCATGGCCGACCAAGTATCAAAAGGTAAAATAAAATTGACAACTAATGCAAAATAAAAGAACCCGGCCAGTAGTTACTTTCGCTTTAATCATTGTTTTTGCCTTATCGCTTAATGCGCAGAGCAATTCATATTGGCAACAGCATGTGGATTATGTTATGGGGGTAGACATGGATGTAGAGGACTATACCTACAAGGGCACACAAAAATTGGTCTATACCAACAATTCTCCCGATGCATTGAACAAAGTCTATTATCATCTTTATTTCAATGCCTTTCAGCCTGGTAGTGAAATGGACATTCGGCTTCAGAACATTAAAGACCCCGATGGCAGAATGTTTGTGAACGATCAAAGTAGGATTGCGAATCTTTCTGAAAAGGATATGGGCTATTTAAGGGTCTCTTCCCTACTACAGGATGGCGAGAAAACAACTTTTGCAGAAGTAGGTACCATATTAGAGGTACTATTGGCAAAGCCAATACCCCCTGGAGGAAAGACAACTTTGGATATGGTATTTGATGGACAAGTGCCTATTCAGATTCGAAGGTCTGGACGAAACAATAAGGAGGGGGTTGCGCTTTCCATGAGCCAATGGTATCCCAAAATGGCAGAATATGATTTTGAAGGGTGGCACGCAGATCCCTATATCGCCAGGGAATTTCATGGTGTATGGGGAGATTTTGATGTAAAATTGACCATTGACAAGGATTACGTGGTTGGCGGTAGTGGTTATCTTCAAAATCCACAGGAAATCGGGCATGGCTACGAAGCTCCGGGAACCAAGGTAAAAAAACACAAGGGCAAAACATTAACGTGGCACTTTAAGGCGCCCAAAGTACATGATTTTATGTGGGCGGCTGATCCGGATTATCTTCATGACACCCTACAAATGGAGGGGGGACCTACCCTACATTTTCTATATAAGGACAAGCCCTCCATATTGGAAAACTGGAAAAAACTACAGCCAAAGACAGCCGAAACAATGAAGTTCTTCAGTGAGAATATAGGCCCATACCCATATAATCAATATTCAGTGGTCCAAGGGGGGGATGGCGGAATGGAATACGCCATGAGTACCTTGATTACCGGAGAGCGAAAGTTTGGAAGCTTAGTAGGGGTGATGGTCCATGAAATGGCACATTCATGGTTTCAACACGTTTTGGCCACCAATGAGTCCAAACACGAATGGATGGATGAAGGTTTTACGACGTTCATATCCAGTCTCTGTATGAACCAGATCATGGATCAGCAAAAGGAGAATCCGTTTGAGGATGCGTATAAAGGATATTATGCCTTGGTAAATTCTGGTAAAGAACAGCCACAGACCACCCATGCCGATAGATATGATCTTAATTTTGCCTATGGTATCGCCGCATACAGCAAAGGCGCCATCTTTTTGTCGCAACTAGGCTATGTCATCGGTCAGGATAAGTTAATGGAAACAATTCGAAAGTACTTCGAGGATTTTAAATTTAAACACCCTATACCCAACGATATCAAAAGAACGGCCGAAAAAGTCTCCGGCCTACAATTGGATTGGTATTTAACCGATTGGACACAAACAACGAATACCATTGACTATGGTATAAAAGAGGTGATAGCCGGTGATGGAAACAAGACTAAAATAACGCTGGAGCGCATTGGCCCTATGCCCATGCCTTTGGATATTCTGGTCGTCTATAAAGATGGGACCCAAGAAACTTTTTACACCCCCTTAAGAATAATGCGAGGTGAAAAAGAGAATCCATATCCTCAACTAAACAGAACCATATTACCAGATTGGCCATGGGCATACCCCACCTATGGGTTTGTTATAGAAAAGCCTTTTGATAGTATTTCCGGAGTGGTTATAAACCCCTCTAGGTTAATGGCGGATGTAAACCCAGAAAACGACAGCTACCAAGCAGAATAACACCTTGTTCAGGGACCTGAAGTTTTAAGCGTTTTGAACCGGTATCCATTAGGTTTCAAAGTGATTCTCTATTTTTAAGCCAGATTACACGACCAGATGGACTTCTCCTTTCCGAAAAAAGAAAAGCTAAAGAGCAAAAAAACCATAGAACTGCTCTTCTCTGAGGGTAGTTCCGTTTCCGCATACCCTTTAAAGCTAATCTATATACAAACCCAGCTTCCCGAAAATGTAAAAATTCAGGCAGGTGTGGCCGTTCCAAAGAAAAGCTTTAAAAGCGCCGTAAAACGCAACCGCATCAAGAGGCTTGTCCGAGAAAGTTATCGCTTAAACAAGCATATGGTTTTTAACAACATAGAGGGAAACTTTGCGTTTCTATTTTTATATATTGGGAAAGAATTGCCGCTATATGATGAAATAGATAAGCGGATGATACACATTCTCCAAAAATTCTTAACAGAGGAAAACGATGCAAAAATTGATTAAAAAGAAGGTGCTCATTCCTGTAATCGCCTTGGCTATTTTAGGGGTTGGATCAAGTTTTAAAAGTGACTTTTTCGAAATTGCCAAGCAGATAGAGATTTTCACAACGCTGTTTAAGCAGTTGAACATGAACTATGTGGACGAAACCAATCCGGCAGAATTAATGGATACGGCCATAAAAAACATGTTGGATGATCTAGACCCCTACACCAAATTCCTTAACGAGCAGGATGTAGAATCGTATAGGATAAACAACGCCGGTGAATATTCCGGAATTGGAGCCTTGGTAAGATCATACGATAATAAATTGTTGGTCATAGAACCTTATAAAGGATATCCGGCAGATAAGGCGGGCCTTAAAGCGGGAGACGAAATTATAAAAATTGGCGATATTACGGTTTCCGATTTTAAAGATAATGCGAGCGAACTCTTAAAAGGAGCCAACGGCACCAGTGTTTTTGTCACCTATAAAAGACAGGGGCAAATTAAAACTACCGAGCTTTCCAGGGAAGCCGTTGAGGTGGATGCCGTTCCCTATTATAAAATGGTAGATGACAACACCGGTTATATTGTGCTTTCAAAGTTTAACCGGAAAGCTTCTGGCCAGACCAAAGCCGCACTTATAGATTTAAAGGGCAAAGGGGCAAAAAGAATTGTTTTAGACCTTAGGGGAAACCCAGGCGGTCTATTGTCAGAAGCCATAAACGTTACCAATTTATTTGTTCCAAAAGGCGAACTGATCGTTACCACAAAATCCAAGGTGAAAAAGTTTAATCGGGAATATAAAACCAAAAATCAACCCTTGGATACGGACATTCCACTGGTGGTATTGGTGAACGGAAGAAGTGCCTCGGCCAGCGAAATTGTATCCGGTAGCCTGCAAGATTTGGACCGAGCCGTAGTGATGGGGGCAAGAAGTTTCGGGAAAGGGTTGGTTCAGCGACCGTTGAAACTTACATACGGCACCCAATTAAAAGTAACTATTTCCAGATACTATACACCGTCGGGAAGATGTATACAATCCTTGGATTATTGGAACAGGGACAAAGAGGGTAAGGCGGTAAGGAACACTCAATTCAACGACTTTACTACTCGCAACGGTCGCAAGGTTCAAGATGGTGGTGGCGTATTACCGGATATAGAAATCAGCTCTGTCAAAACCAATAGCCTTACAAAGGCCTTGTTACAAAACAACATTATTTTTGACTATGCAACAGAGTACCATTATAAAAATACTTTAAACGGTATAACTGCTTTCAACTTCTCCGAAGACGATTTTAAAAATTTCAAAGGTTTTGTTTCCAAAAGTGATTTTAATTTTGAGACCCAGACCGAAAAGGCACTTAAAAAAGCTATGAACGGAAAGGACAAAGATATTTTCGGATCGGGAGTAGAAGAAAACTACAAAAACTTCTTAAACGCAATCAGTAAAAGTAAGATTGCGGCACTAGATCAATACCAAAGGGAAATTCAGAAAAATCTCGAGGATGAAATTATTAAACGTTATTTCTATCGTGAAGGTCTTTACGATTATTATCTGGGCCATGATGATGCCATTTTGGCCGCAACAGAATTGTTAGCGGATGAAAGTAAGTATAGCGACATTTTAAGGTAATGGGTTAAACGCTATAGACATGGGCAGATTAGGGAGTATGGGTAAAATCGATGAACATGGTTGATTTCGAAACACACTTAACGGGCGGTCATCCCAATTCCCTCGGCAATACCGTGGAAGTTGTGGATATGGTATTGGCCCAGCACGATAAGTTCGAAGAACTCTTCAATTGCTATTTTAGTGATGATGAAGTGGTCCGGTTGCGTGTTTCCAATGCAATGAAACGTATAGGTAAAGAGCGCCAACAGTTGTTAATTCCCTATATAGACCGTTTTTTAAACGAAATCTCCAGAATAGACCAAGCTTCTACGCAATGGACCCTGGCACAATTGTTCTTACTGTTAGGGAAAAATATGGATGATGACCAAGTTAGAAAGGCTAAAGAAATATTGGTCCATAATTTAGAAAATCACAACGATTGGATCGTATTGAACACCACCATGGATACCTTGGCCCATTGGTCCAAAACGGATGAGAAACTTAAGTTATGGTTGTATCCCCATTTGGAGAGATTAAGCTTGGATAGCAGAAAGTCGGTTTCTGGGCGTGCCATTAAATTATTGAAAAAACAGTATTGAGCTTTACTGTTTTATGCTTTAGCGCCTTCGTTTTATTTTCCTATTTTTAAAAGGAAAAAACAAAATGCTTCGATTATCCAATACTTTTTCTTTTTTGGTTTCTCTCTTTTTTCTTTTGAGTTGTACCGATGATGTAAGGAAACCACAGTCGTCAGGAGAGAAGTATACAACTTGGTCTTCGTATCTGGGTAGCCCGGACCGAAGTCATTATTCCATCCTTTCACAGATCACTAAAAAGAACAGTGCGGATTTACGGGTTGCATGGACATATTCTGCCCCGGATAGCGGCCAGATGCAGATGAATCCCATCGTGGTGGATACCATCTTGTACGGGGTAACTGCCGCCTTGCGGGTAATTGCGCTACAAGCCGAAACGGGAAAAGAAATATGGCGTTTTGGAGATTCCCTAAAAGTCTGGCACTCCACCAGTAGGGGGGTTGCGTATTGGGAAAATGGTAAAGACAAGCGTGTATTATACACTAGGGGGCCCCATTTGTTCGCTCTCAATGCTTTAACGGGAAGGCCTATCCATGCCTTTGGGGATAGCGGTAGAATTGATTTGCGTTCAGGACTTCCGGCAAGTGCCAAGGATAAATTTGTAATATCCAATACACCGGGAACCATTTACAAAGACCTCATTATTATGCCGCTTAGGGTATCGGAAGATATAGGTGCAGCGCCAGGGGATATCATGGCGTTCAATATAGTTACGGGAGATTTGGCGTGGGTTTTCCACACCATACCTCATCCGAACGAACCTGGTTACGAAACTTGGGAAAACAAGGAGGCATATGGAAATGAATCCATTGGAGCGGCCAATAATTGGGCGGGCATGGCACTGGACGATGAAACTGGAATTCTTTACGTTCCAACAGGTTCCGCCGCCCCCGATTTTTATGGCGGCCTCCGGAAAGGAAGCAATTTATATGCTAACAGTTTGTTGGCATTGGAAGCAAAAACAGGAAAATTGCTGTGGCACTTTCAATTTACCCATCATGACCTTTGGGACAGGGATGCCCCGGCACCTCCAAATTTGATAACGATAACTAGAAATGGTAAACGGATACCCGCCGTGGCCCAAGTTACCAAACAGGGCTACGTTTATCTCTTCAATAGGGAGAACGGTCGGCCACTGTTCACTATAGAAGAGGTTCCCGTACCGGCTTCCAACTTAAAAGGGGAAAAAGCATGGAAAACCCAACCTTTTCCGGTAAAACCAAACCCCTTTGCACGGCAGTCTAAAGATCTGACTTTAGACGATATAAGCCCTTATGCAAAAAATAGGGAAGAGCTGAAGCAGGTTTTTAACACCCTTGACCAGCGTTTATATGCGCCACCAAGTCTAGATCCCGTATTGCTCCTACCCGGTTATGACGGAGCTGCGGAATGGGGTGGGGCAGCTACGGATCCGGAAGATGGAATCATCTATATAAATGCCAATGAGATGGCCTGGATATTGCAAATGGAGGAGAATGACCCTGTTCCAAAAGGTATTTCCTTAGGAGCACGTAGTTATCGTAGGTATTGCGCCAGTTGCCATCAGGAGAACAGAGGCGGAATTGTCGCAAGTGGATTTCCTTCGCTTCTTAATATTAAGTCTAAACGAAAAAAAGAAGAGGTCGCTGAAATCATAACCCAAGGAAAGGGAATCATGACAGGGTTCCCCCAAATACCAAAAGAAGAAAGAGAAGCTTTATTGGAATTTTTGTTCGATGCGGAACATACTTCACAAAGTTCCTATGAAAATAAGGACCAAACAGACGTACTGCCATATAAGCATAAGGGTTATAACAAATTTTTGGATAGCAATGGCCTTCCTGCCATATCACCTCCTTGGGGAACATTACATGCTATTGATTTAAATACCGGTGAATATATTTGGTCCGTTCCATTTGGAGAAACTCCTGAACTAAAAGCGCAAGGATTTCCAACCACGGGAACCGAAAACTATGGAGGGGCGATAGTAACGGAAAATGGGCTATTGTTCATAGCGGCCACCAAAGATGGTTATTTTAGGGTTTTTGACAAGCATACAGGTAAGGTTCTTTGGGAATATAGCCTCCCGACAGCGGCTTTTGCAACTCCCGCCACGTATAGCATAAATGGCAAACAATATATTGCAATAGCCTGTGGAGGTGAAAAATTAGGTACAAAAAAAGGAAATCAAATTATAGCTTTTGCACTGGAGTAATTATAAAGAAAGGTCAATATTGTATTTTTGAATATGAAGTTGTTCATAGCAATCGTTTGTTTGGGTTGTATGTTCATGGGGGTTGCCCAACGAACATTTGAAACGGGTAAAATCATAGATTCCATCCTGGTATCCAATTCTACGAACGAGACTTTTACACTTTACCTACCGTCGTCTTTTGACCAAAGCGCCCTATCTCCCATCTTGATTATATTTGAGCCTGGGGGTAGAGGAAAAATAGGTATAAATGCCTTTGTTGAAGCGTCAGAAAAATATGGTCATATATTGGTTTGTTCCAACGATGCCAAAAATGGACCTTACGAGCGGAATTTTAATATTGCCAATCGGCTTTTTGCACATGTTTTTTCCAACTTTAATGTCGGTGAAAATCAAATATACCTTGCGGGTTTCTCCGGGGGGGCAAGACTGGCTTCGGCTATTGCGGCCATTACCGATAAAATGACCGGTGTAATTGCTTGCGGTGCCGGTTTTTCAAATGTCTATGCCCATAGACCCACCTATCAGGATTTTTCCTATGTGGCCATTTGTGGAAACAGAGACATGAATTATAGGGAAATAATCAATGTTAAGGGCTATTTGGACAAATTGAATTTTGACCATACCCTGATCACCTACGAAGGTAATCACAGCTGGCCATCATCCGAACAAATCCTAAAAGCTTTTGATTGGTTGAATATACGTTCGCATGTAAAAGGATACCAAACCAAAAGAACCGAAACGATACACAAAAGCTATCAATCCAATTGGTTACTTGCCAGAAAAGCCGAGACCGAAGAAAAATGGCTGGATGCGGAAGAAGGTTATAGTCGGCTTATAAAAACATACGCCTCTTTCTTTGAAGTGGATACTGTTGAGCAACGGCTAAAACTACTTCAAAAAAAACCAGCCTATAAAAAATTGGTTAAATCAAGGACAAAAGCCCTTAAATTGGAGTCAAAGTTATCCGACACTTTCCATAATCGCTTATCCCAAGACTTTAGCGTTCCCCAAAATGTAGATATGGACTGGTGGAAACAAGAAATGGGAAGTTTAGAAAAAATGCGTTCTTCTTCCGACCCCGAATTAGTGAAAATGGCTGAAAGAGTACGCTTTATGGTTTTTGCCATAGCCTACGAAAAAAATGCCATGGA
>JBCBZE010000314.1:0-4109 GCA_039815505.1 Bacteroidota bacterium
CTGTATTCCTTATCCTGTACGTCTCCACTGGCAAAAACTCCAGGTATACTTGTCTTAGTGGTTTTCCCTTCCGTAACAAGATAGCCCGTATCATCCATTTCTAACTGGCCCTTAAATATTTCCGTATTGGGTTTATGACCTATGGCCACAAAGAACCCTGTAATCGGTATCTCTTCTTTTTCCCCAGTCTGGTTGTTGACCATTCTAAGACCTTCTACCACCTGATCACCTATTATTTCATCAACTTCCGTATTATACCGAATATCAATATTGGATAAATTTTCCACACGATGCTGCATTGCTTTTGAAGCCCTCATATGGTCCTTGCGTATCAACATAGTCACCTTACTACAAATATTTGCCAAGTAAGAGGCTTCCTCTGCTGCGGTATCACCACCACCAACAATGGCCACTTCCTGTCCTTTATAGAAGAAACCGTCACAAACCGCACATGCCGAGACGCCCCCACCCCTTAAACGCTGCTCACTGGGAATATTCAAATATTTAGCCGTTGCACCCGTGGAAATAATAACGGTCTCGGCTTCAATGGTTTTATCGTTGTCTATAATGACCTTATGGATACCACCTATCTGGTCACTAAAGTCCACGGAGGTTGCCATTCCTATACGGACCTCGGTACCAAAACGTTCCGCTTGCTGTTGCAATTGCACCATCATGGTAGGTCCATCGATGCCTTCCGGGTACCCAGGAAAATTGTCCACCTCTGTTGTGGTCGTTAATTGGCCACCTGGCTCCATTCCTGTATATAATACCGGTTTAAGATCTGCCCTTGCCGCATAAATCGCCGCTGTGTAGCCCGCAGGTCCAGAACCTATAATCAGTGTTTTTACTCGTTCTATTTTATCTGACATAATTCAAAACTTCGCTAATATTAATACTACAAAAGTAGGTTTTTTGGTAAAAACCTTACTTCAAAGTTATCAAAAGTTATTATGGCCATTCTACAAAACTTATAGCTCAAAAATACTATGGGACGTTATGCGAAAATAGGTATGACCTTCGTTTTAAAACCAAACCTATTTTCTAAAATCTACAAATCCCATTATTCTCCCTCGAGGCTGTATTCTTTCAAAATTTCATTCCATGAAAGTTCTTGAATCCTGGTAATAAGCAATTTATTGACTTCATTAAAGAGAGGGTGCGATTTTGGCATCATATAACTACGATATTGTTTGTTAAAGGTCAAGGGAAGCAGTTCTGTCTTATTGCTCAATTGATGGGTCCTGATCAAATATTCCAGGGATACCCTATCATGTACCAAAACGTTAATATCTTTCTTTGCCAAGGCTCTTAAAGCTTGCAAGGGGGTTCTGAAAATCTCGTAAGGCTCCATTCCATTTTGGACCAAGAAACTTTCACCATCGGAAGTTCCGACTACCCCGATACGTTCCACGGTCTTTAGGTCTTCCAATCCCTTAATATTGGCTTCTAGGGAATTAACGGTCAAGGTAGAAGCTATTGTGGCCGTAAAACTAGAGATAATGATTACGGCCGTAAACATCCAAATAATGGCAATGGTCTTACCGGCATTGGTCTTAGGGGCTTTATCCCCATAACCAACAGTGGTCATTGTCACAGCCGACCACCATAGCCCATCGAACAATCCACGTAACCCAGGTCGAAACTGGTATTTATTTTGTCTCCGTTCCACCAACCATAATATGGTACCAAAAAAAAGTAAGATGCATAATAATAGCAGTACGACTTTCAAAAAATCCTTTGAAAAGAAATTATTGATGAAAATCTGGAATTGACTTTGACTGGATGTTGTAATGGCAACTCCGACACTGGATATAAAAAAGGGCTGACTTACCTCAAATTTATCCATGCGTTGCGGTACATTGGTCAATGGGTTTATGGAAATGTCCAACTCTTCGTAATCCAAGGCCCTAACAATACCTATAACATCGCTATACTCTATATATTTGGAATTTAGGCCCATCTCCCTGGCAACATGGTTCCACAAATCAATGGAAAGGCCCTTATAGTTTCCATCCGCACTCTTCATAATGAAGGGAGGATCTTGATGCACCCCTACCAACAAGGTATCTATCTTGGTATTCGCCATTGTCCGGGCACCGAGAAGTAGAAAACCGAGAAATACCAGGAACCGTATTCTGGAACTGTGTTGTATCATTGTTATTTTAATTCATCAATGGTGTTACTGGCCAAAAAACTGCTTAGAATCTGTATCAAGGTCCTATCGCGTTCGGTAAATTTATGTTTACCCAGGCTATATATACAAAAAACCATTTCTCCTTTACCGCTTCCCTGAAAGGGAACCAATATTTTTGAGACATAGCCACCATTTCCTTTTTTATCTATATACTGCCCGACCTCCGCGTCAAAATCAGAGATGAGCATTGCTTTGTTGGAGCTCATAACATAACTGGCCAAATTACTCTTTTCATTGAATTCTTCCTGTCTTTTTTCCAATTTGGAATTCCCTCTTTTAAAGCCGTAATAATACACTTCTTCATCTTTTTTAAACGCCATTTCCAAAGCATCGATGTTGGTAGGTAACTCCGTTAACCTACGTAGTACGGGCAACACCTTTTCCCAGCCAACACCCTGGGGAATCTGTTTTATAATATCGTGGATGATATGTATACCGGTACCGGCATTTTCCAATGCTTCTTTTTGGTGTTCCAAACTACTGGTCTGCACTAAAAGTTCGGCTTCTTTGGCATTTAGCTCATTTTGCTTTTGCGAGAGTGTGAATTCCAAACTTTTGACTTTTTTCAAAATCCACAGGCGCGCATAGTACCAGAAAAAGAGTAGACCTACCGATAAAAAGAGTGTGATTCCCCACCATGTCCCATACCATTTCTTTTTTACCACAATATCTATATTGGCAGGCAAACTCCAGGCATATCCTCCCGGTTTTTGCGCTCTGACCAACAATCCGTACCGGCCGGTTTTGAGTCCTTGAATTTTTACTTCGGGCTCCTCAATGGGAGTAGACCACATAATATTCAACACCTCATCTTCCGGAATATCCTTTTCAAAAATTTTATATTGATATTTAATTTCGTCGCCTGGAAAATTTATGGACGCAAAATTTAACTTGGTGATCAGTCCTTCTGAAAACGATATAGTTTCGGTTATGGGCTGTTCACTATCATCCACCTGAACCTTTTGAAGTACAGGCTCCCTGGTTTTCAAGGGAATGGGGTTGGGCCTCAATGAATAGACCGCCCCTTCGGCCGTCCCTACCCAAAGCTTTTGCTCATGGTCCAAAATGATACTTCGATAAGCGGCTACCTTTGATGGTGTGCCACTTTTCTCATCAAAAAGCACATAGGAGCCATCGGGACTTAAATGCAACAATCCATTGGTATCGGTGGCCAACCAAAGCGAACCATCGTTCATGGTGCATACCGATCTAATTTCGTTTCTTGTGGAAGCGCCTATGTCCATACGACGAATTTGTTCCGTATCGTATTTTAGAAGGCCATCCGTTGTTCCCATCCAAACCATTCCCTTTTGATCAACAGCAATATCATGGACTTCAAAATTACTACCTACCTTAAAAGGAAACGGTACGCTCTTGTTTTCAAACATATCCTTTGCCCTATCGTATTTATACAAATAGTTTTCCTTTCCTATCCCCGCGGCGTATAATTCCGAGCGCCCTCCCTCGTCGACTACCAAAACCCTGCTGTTCAATCCTTTTGTCTCATCATATATGATCAATTCATCCTTTTTATTGATTTTAGCAATTCCAACAATAGGTTTATCGGTGGGCGCTTGGCAAAACCAATTGTCCCCTACATGATCCGTATGCATAAAGAAAATGCCTCCCCCCCGTTTACTCAAATCGTGTTCCCGCTGCAATTTGTCAGCGTTATAATGCAGTATGTGGGCATAGGCGGTACCCAACCAAATATCATTTTTATGGGAACCTATTCCAGTGACCCTATTCACGCCTTCAACCTTTTTATAGGTTAGCTTATTGGTATTGTTCGTTATCCTATATACTTCACTTTGCGAAATTAAGACCTCGTTATTGGGTGTAGCGCCCAAGCAAAAGACATTGTCATGCGATAAGCCCGATATACTTTGAAAATATGGAGAAGACATTAGAC
>JBCBZE010000080.1:0-11464 GCA_039815505.1 Bacteroidota bacterium
CCATGAGTCGAGGGGTAGGTAACCATTAAAGCAGCTAGCTTGTCCGTATGTTGCAAAACTTTTTCCTTTAAATCGGTTACATCTATATTGCCTTTTTCATCGGTCTTGGTTACAACTACCTGCATGCCGGCCATAACCGCTGATGCAGGATTGGTACCATGGGCGGAAGCAGGAATAATACAGATATTCCGATGTTCCTCTCCCCTGGATTTATGATAGGCCCGTATCGTCATTAATCCGGCATATTCTCCTTGGGCGCCGGAATTTGGTTGTAAAGATGTGGCGGCAAAACCAGTAATGGTGGTTAAATCCCTTTCTAATTCTTTTAGCACCATTTGATACCCCTCTGCCTGTTCCAAGGGAACAAAAGGGTGTATACTTCCCCATTGTGACCAACTTAAAGGCAACATTTCCGTTGCTGCATTAAGTTTCATAGTACAGGACCCCAAGGAGATCATTGAATGATTTAGTGCAAGGTCCTTCCGCTCTAATTTTTTAATGTAACGCATTAACTCCGTTTCGGAATGATAGGAATTAAAAACTTCGTTTTCCAAATAAGGTGACGTGCGACTTATATTGCCTTTAAGAACAGATTCCGATATTGACTTATCCATTTCTATACTGTCTTTGCCTAAGGCGGAAGCAAAAATATTGATTATCTGTTGTATATCTTTAGGTGAAGTGGCTTCGTTTAATGCTATACAAATGGTTTCCTTATCAACATAGGAAAAATTCACCATCTCTTTTTCGGCAACGGCTTGTACATTTTCTATATTGACCTTTACGGTTATGGTATCAAAATAGGCAGTGTTAATTTGGTATAATCCTAATTTTTCCAAACCGTTTGCCAGGGAAACCGTTGACCTATGGACTTTTTCGGCAATATACTTTAATCCCTTTGGACCATGGTAAACTGCATACATCCCTGCCATTACGGCCAATAACACCTGAGCCGTACAAATATTGGATGTGGCTTTATCCCTTTTAATATGCTGCTCCCTTGTCTGCAATGCCATGCGCAAGGCGGGTTTACCGTCAGTATCCTTTGTAAGCCCTATAATTCTTCCGGGAATGTTTCTTTTATACTCCTTTTTGGTGGCAAAAAAGGCCGCATGTGGTCCCCCATACCCTAAGGGAATCCCAAAACGTTGTGTGGTGCCTACTACAACATCCGCTCCAAATTCGCCTGGAGGAGTTAATAAAACCAAACTTAATATGTCCGCGGCAACCGCTATTTTAATATCTATTTCCTGGGCTTTGGAAACAAATTCGCTATAGTCATGGACTTGTCCATGTTTTCCTGGATACTGTAAAAGGGCACCATAAAAATCTTCGGTAAATCTAAACTCCTCATGATTACCGATTACCAGTTCTATACCTAAAGGAGTTGATCTGGTCTGCAATAAGGACAGGGTTTGTGGAAGAATTTCCTCTGAAACGAAAAACTTGAGTACCCCATTTTTCTTTTGTGATCTGGTACGTACGTCAAAAAGCATTGTCATAGCCTCGGCGGCGGCGGTACTTTCATCCAGCAGAGAGGCATTGGCCAGCTCCATGC
This sequence comes from Bacteroidota bacterium, assembly GCA_039815505.1. Lineage (GTDB taxonomy): Bacteria > Bacteroidota > Bacteroidia > Flavobacteriales > Flavobacteriaceae > CANLWN01. The sequence continues at coordinate 1,559 of JBCBZE010000080.1, forward strand.
CGGTAAGATCACAGACCATGGTTTGAAAATTCAATAGCGCTTCCAGTCGTCCTTGGGCTATCTCTGCCTGATAGGGGGTGTATGCCGTGTACCATCCTGGATTTTCCAAAATATTTCTTTTAATGACAGATGGTGTGATGGATTCATGATACCCTAATCCAATATACGTCTTAAAAACCTTGTTTCTTTCAGAAAGAGATTTAATATGGGACAAAAATTCATGTTCGCTCATCGCTCCTGATAAATCAAGTGGGTTTTTGAGTAAAATATCCTCTGGAATGGTTTCGGCAATTAATTGATCCAAGCTTTCCGCCTCAACGGTTTCCAACATGTGTTGAAGGTCTTTTTCCCGAATTCCTATATGGCGAGATGCAAATATGTCTGTCCTCATAATTGTGATAAAATAAAGTTGTAAAATTACTGATTAATTCGCTTAAAAAGGTATAATTTGTCGAGACCGGAGCCTAAAGTTTTTAACTAAAAAACAACCTTATAAACAGTTTGGCTATTTTTGTTTAATGAAGCTACCAGGGCGAATTTTCAATTTTTATTTGGATGCTAGCGTACATGTTGCTCTCGCGGTGTATGCACTACTTCAGCTTACTTCTTACTTCTTAAACATTTCCATTGACGCGCACTTGGGATATTTTATCTTCTTTAGCACTATGGCTTGTTACAATTTTATAAAATATGGTGTGGAGGCGAAAAAGTACATTTTGGTGGCCAACAGGTATCATAAAAGCATACAATTCGTGAGCTTTATTGTGTTGGGAATTGCCGTATACCATAGTTTTTTTTTCTCAGTAAATACATGGATAACTGTTATAGTGCTTATGGGGTTAACCGGGTTTTACGCAATGCCCATTTTACCCCAAGCAAAAAATTTAAGGAGTTTGGGCGGGCTCAAAATTTTTTTGGTCGCATTGGTTTGGGCAGGTACTACCGTTCTTCTCCCGTTTATTGCCGCCGATAGACAAATGCATTGGGACGTATGGACAGAAGCACTGCAGCGCTTTATACTGATTTTGGTTTTAATGATTCCTTTTGAAATACGGGATTTAGCGTATGATGCCCCTGAATTGAAAACTTTGCCTCAACGGTATGGTATAGATGTAACAAAAAAAATTGGTGTGCTGGGTGCGTTCGTATTTTTTATGTTGACTTTTCTAAAAGATGATGTTTCACAAATAGAAATGATAAGCAAGGCCTTGTTGTTTTTCTTTTTGGGACTATTGGTGCTGGTTACGAAAAAACAACAATCAACGTATTTTTCATCTTTTTGGATAGAAGGTTTGCCAATTGTTTGGTGGGTGATTGTAGGGACGTTGTATGCAACTGTCTAATTATTTTCTTTGAGCTTTTCCTTCATAGCCTGCTTCTCCTTTTCTGTAAGGCCTTGCAGGTAGGCGTTATCACACAAGGTAGATAATTTGGTATTCTTTTTGGAAAATTCAGCGGTGTTTTTAGAGAAGGTAATATGTAGTTTTAGCTTTAACCTTTCCCAGAGAGAAGCCTCCCCATATTGCGCTTTACAGCAGATGATTCTTGCTTCGTCGTGAGATATTATCATATTTAAAACCAATTTTGATTAAGGCAACCCATAAGGGCAGTTCTCGCCCTATGTATCATTACCCACAAATTAGACGGATTAATTCCTAGTTCATTACAAATATCTTCTGTGCTGATTCCTTTAATGGTTTTCATGGTAAATACCAAAGATTGTTTTTTCGGTAATTTGGAAATACATTCATGAATGGCAAGGCCCAATTCTTCGTTTTCGAGCACATCATTTTCTAACTTGCTAAACGGATCCGCTACTTGTTCCTCTAACCAATCACCTTCGGAATCGCTGTTGGTGTTGTAGTTGATACGAACCTCTGCCTTTCCCTTGTTGGAATTAATTTTTCTGTAATGATCTATTACTTTTCGTTTTAGAATAGCTATCAGCCACGTGCGTTCGGCGGCATCACCCTTATAGTTCTTAGCTGAGTTTAATCCCGCGAAAAAAGTTTCCTGTACTAAATCCTTGGCGATTTCGCCATCGCTAACCCTAGCTACAGCGTAATTAAACAGATAGTCGGCATATTGATCTACCCATTTTTCCGGATTTAACTGGTGCATTGTCATTCTATTGTTCGAAAGTTCCAAATGTAAAGGATTTTTTGTTAACTAATATGTTTATTTTTGATTCAAAACAAAGATTGATGAAATTGATATTTTATGCTTCTTTCCTACTTATTTTTCATCTAGGTACAGCACAAATAAAGTCAAAACCTATCACAGAACTTTCACAAAACGATATAAAAACAGGAATTCTGGTAGATGTTAGAACGCCAAGGGAGTTTGTGGAAGGTCATTTGCCAAATGCCATAAACTACAACTGGTACGATGAGAATTTTACCACCAATTTTGATACCATAAATAAACAGCATGCTATTTATCTCTATTGTAAAGTGGGAGGGCGTAGTTCCAAAGCGGCCAACCGTTTGTATTCATTAGGGTTTAAAAATGTAACGGACCTTACCGGAGGCTATATTGCATATGTAAAAAACGCTGATCGTTGATTAGGATACTTTTTTAATTAACCCCGCCCTTTCGAGTAAAGCTTCTACTTTAGGTTCGTTTCCCCTAAACTTTTTATACAATACCATAGGTTTTTCCGTTCCACCTTTAGAGAGTACATGCTCCTTAAATTTAGCGGCCACTTCTTGGTTGAATATACCTTTTTCCTTAAAAAATGCAAAAGCATCGGCATCCAATACCTCGGCCCACTTATAGCTGTAATAGCCCGATGAATATCCGCCTTGGAAAATATGCGAAAATGCGGTACTCATGCAAGTTTCGGGAGTATCCGGGTATAGGCTAGTCTCGGCAAATGCCTGAAGTTCATACGCTTTTACATCGGTTATTTTTGAGGGGTCTTTTCCGTGCCAGGACATGTCCAAAACACCAAAACTTAACTGTCGTAAAGTGGCTAGACCTTCTTGGAAGGTGGCCGATTCCTTTATTTTCTGAACCAGTTCCATTGGAATAAGCTCCCCGGTATCATAATGCAAAGCAAACAGTTCCAGTGCTTCTTTTTCGTAGCACCAATTTTCCATCACCTGACTGGGCAGCTCCACAAAATCCCAGTAGACCGAAGTCCCCGATAGGCTGGGGTAGGTTGTATTGGCCAACATGCCATGTAAACCATGTCCAAATTCATGGAACAACGTGGTTACCTCATTAAACGTAAGTAAAGAAGGTTTGCTTTGCGTAGGTTTGGTAAAGTTGCAAACATTTGAAATGTGTGGACGTACGTTTTCCCCATTTTTTTGATATTGTGGCTTATAAGAAGTCATCCATGCACCGCCGCGCTTGCCGGGACGGGGATGAAAGTCTGCGTAAAAAATGGAAATAAAATTCTTATTGGCATCATAAACTTTATACGTCTTTACTTCTTCGTGGTATTTTTCTATATCAAAAACCTCTTTGAAGTGCAGCCCAAAAAGTTTTTCCGCTACTTTAAAGACACCATCGATAACATGCTCCAATTTAAAATAGGGTTTCAATTTTTCATCGTCCAAACTAAAAAGTTTTTGTTTTAGTTTTTCTGAATAATAGGCACTGTCCCATTTTTCCAATCTATCAATATTGTCCAGTTCTTTGGCAAACTGCTCTAGTTCACGAAACTCGCGTTCGGCGGCGGGCTTTGCTTTTTCCAAAAGTTCATTTAGAAATTCATGCACTTTTTCAGGGGTTTCGGCCATACGTTCTTCCAATACAAAATGGGCATGGGTATCATATCCCAAAAGTTGGGCACGCTCATGACGCAAATTGGCTATTTTGATTACATTTTCCTGGTTATCAAGGCTGTCCCCTTTAAATCCCCTACTGCCAAAAGCCAAAGACAAGCTTTTACGTAATCCTCTATTTTTAGCATATTTCATAAAAGGGATATAACTGGGATAGTCCAGCGTAATTAACCAGCCATCTTTGTTTCTGGATTTTGCCATTTGCGCCGCAGCCTCCTTTTCCCCTTGCGGAAGTCCCTCCAGGTCGCTTTCATTGGTCAATTGAAGTTCATACCCATTGGTTTCGGCCAAAACATTTTCCCCGAATTTAAGTTTCAACTTGGAAAGTTCGGCATCTATTTCACGCAAACGGGTCTTTTTTTCTTCGGGCAGATTGGCACCATTCCTACTAAATCCCTTATATTTTTTGTCCAATAAAGTCTGTTGTTCAATACTAAGATCAATGCTGTTTTTTTCATCGTAAACAGCTTTTACGCGTTCAAAGAGCTGTTTGTTTAACGTAATGTCATTACTGAATTCTGAAAGTAATGGAGATACTTCTTGTGCTATTTGCTGAATTTTTTCATTGGTTTCCGCCGAATTTAAATTGAAAAAGACACTGGAAATACGGTCTAAATGCTGCCCTGCATACTCCAAGGCTTCAATGGTGTTGGCGAAAGACGGTTTCGCCGTATTGTTCGCTATGGTATCTATTTCTAGTTTAGCATCGGCTATCGCCTTAAAAAAGGCAGGTTTAAAATGCTCGTCCTTGATTTTGGAAAATGGCGCTATATCAAATGGGGTCAATAAGGGATTCATATTTAATTTATGCGTTTATAATTACAAAAATCGAAAGCTTTGGTCAATGTATATCACGGGTCCTACTTGGCGCTTTTTACTTTTTCGGCCCCTTGGATCACTTTTTCTTTTAGCCCTTCCTTGTAGATTAAAATTTTATCCAAAGTGCATTGGTCGGTGCTACCAATGATCTGGGCGGCCAGAATTCCCGCATTTTTCGCCCCATCTAGGGCTACTGTTGCTACGGGTACACCTCCTGGCATCTGTAGAATGGATAGGACAGAATCCCATCCGTCTATGGAATTACTACTTTTTACGGGGACGCCTATCACTGGCAAGGGGGTCAAGGATGCGACCATTCCCGGTAAATGGGCAGCGCCTCCGGCACCTGCTATGATGACTCCATAATCGTTTTTATGGGCGTTTTTGCCAAAATTGAAAAGCTTTTCAGGAGTTCGGTGTGCAGATACAATATCTACATCGACTGGAATATCAAAACCTTTTAAAATATCCACTGCTTCCTGCATTACCGGTAAATCACTGGTACTTCCCATTATTACGGCCACTTTTTTCATAATACATTAGAATTTATGTCTCAAATTCACTTACCCTTAGTAACTGAATTTGGTGTTACTGATCAGCGAGATGATTTTTGCAATTATTTGCTGATAACCTTTATGGTTTCCTTAACCTGCTGTGCTATTTTCCTAGCTTCATCGATATCTTGGTTTACAATAGTAACATGGCCCATTTTTCGAAAAGGCCTTGTTTGTTTTTTTCCGTAAATATGTGGGGTAACTCCATTTAAACCTAGAATTTCCTCTATCTTTTGATAGACTACATTCCCGGTATGTCCTTCGGCGCCCACCAGGTTTACCATGATACCGGCAACCTTACTATCGGTATTCCCCAACGGAAGATCTAAAATGGCCCTAATATGTTGTTCAAACTGGTTTGTGTAACTGGCTTCAATGCTATAGTGCCCGCTGTTATGGGGACGTGGTGCTACTTCGTTTACGAGAATTTCACCTTCCCTTGTTTGGAACATTTCCACGGCCAAAAGCCCTACATGTGCCATTTTTTCGGAAACCAACAAAGCTACTTCTTTTGCTTTTTTAGCTATTGGATCGCTAATTCTGGCCGGGCAAATCACATATTCTACCTGATTGGCTTCTGGATGAAATTCCATCTCTACAATAGGGTAAGTTACGACTTGTCCGTTAACGCTTCTGGCTACGATTACGGCAAGTTCGTTGACAAAAGGCACCATTTCCTCGGCAATACATTCTACATTGGGTAATCCATCTAAATCTGCAACTGTCCTGATTATTTTTACGCCCTGCCCGTCATATCCAAATTGGGCACTTTTCCAAACAAATGGTAGGGAAATGCCTCCGTTGGCAATGCTATCCACAATTTCACTGGTATAGGCAAAGCGTACAAAGGGTGCCGTAGGGATTTCATGGTCCACATAAAACAGTTTTTGGGTGGCTTTGTTTTGTATAGTACGCAATGTTCGGGTAGGAGGATAAACCTGGATACCTTCCTCTTCCAATTTTTCCAATGCGTCGATATTTACATTTTCAATCTCAATGGTCAATACATCAAGCTGCTGTCCAAATTGGTATACCGTATCAAAATCCATTAAATCCCCGCAACAAAATTCGTTACAGGCAATTTTTGCAGGGGCCTCTTCCGAAGGGTCTAGTACCTTGGTGTAAATGTCATATTTGCGTGTCTCATACAGCATCATTTTCCCCAATTGGCCACCACCTAGAATCCCCAACTTAAAATCAGAAGAAAAAAAGTTCATTACTATTCTCTTTTTGCAATAAAATATGTGCGTTATGCTTTCTAGCAAAAATACATCTAAATCTTAGAAACCAACGAACTAGTCATTAAAAAGAGAAATCAAAATACTATCTTTGCCCACCTATAAAAGTTTTACCATTGATAAAGCTACACGATAAATATTTTGAGCCATTCCTAAGTGAAGATCGTATCATGGAGGCGATAAAAAAAGTTGCCCAGGAAATTGCTCATGATTATAAGCACGAAGTCCCCATTTTTGTTGGGGTATTGAACGGTTCCTTTATGTTTGTTTCGGATTTTTTGAAACATTATGACCATACTTGTGAGGTTACTTTTGTTAAGTTAAGCTCATATCAGGGATTAACCTCCACGGGAATAGTGGAAACCCTGTTGGATATACCGGATAATATAGAGGGAAGGAGTGTCATAATTTTAGAGGATATTATAGATACGGGACGAACGGTAAAGGAATTGGTACATTTATTTTCCAACTCCGGGGTAAAGGAATTTAAGATAGCAAGTCTTTTCTATAAATCTTCGGTTTACAAGGGTGAATATGCCATTGACTACTTTGGAATGGAGATACCTGATAAGTTTATCGTAGGCTATGGACTGGATTATAACGAATTAGGAAGAAACCTTAGACAAGTATACCAACTAAACCAAAACCATATGATCAATCTTGTTTTGTTCGGAAAACCTGGCGCCGGTAAGGGTACCCAAGCCGAGTTTTTAAAACAGAAATATAACTTAAAGCATATTTCTACGGGAGATGTTTTTCGATATAATATTAAAAACGGTACCGATTTAGGGCTTTTGGCCCGATCATATATGGACAAGGGCGATTTGGTGCCCGATGAGGTCACTATAAAAATGTTGCAGGAAGAAGTGGAAAAAAACCCTGATGCGAGCGGTTTTATTTTTGATGGGTTTCCTAGAACTGAGGCCCAGGCAGAGGCCTTGGACAATTTCTTGGAATCCAAGAATATGAAAATTAATGCAACCATTGCTTTGGAAGCCAATGATGAAGTATTGATACAACGTCTTTTGGAAAGGGGAAAGATGAGCGGAAGACCGGATGATCAGGACGAAGATAAAATCAGGAACCGGTTTGAGGAATACAACCAAAAGACGGCACCATTACGGAAATATTATGAAGCCCAAGGAAGATTTCATACCGTTGATGGTATTGGTGAAATCCAAGAGATTACCCATAGATTGGCCAAGGTAATCGAGGAGCTTTAACGATTAGTGTTCATTACTATGGATTTACAACCTTTTTTGAAGAATGGTTTGGTTGTAATTAGACCTCTAAGCCCCTTAGATTTTGATTCACTTTTTGAAATTGCTTCAGATCCCTTAATATGGGAACAGCATCAAAACAAAAATCGACATAGTTTGGATCAATTCACTTTGTTTTTCAATGAATCCTTGGCCTCAAAAGCAGCACTGGGAATTGTAAGCATAGCAAACGGAAACCTGATCGGTAGTTCTAGATTTAAAATTATTGATAAGGCGAACGGAGTAGTGGAAATTGGATGGACATTTTTGGAGCGGTCGTATTGGGGCGGTCTATACAATCGTACCATCAAAAAATTGATGATCAACCATGCTTTAAAGTCATTTAATATTGTGGTTTTTTATGTTCACCCAAAAAATTATAGGTCTCAGCGGGCACTTGAAAAATTGGGCGCATTGAAGATGAAACACCTTGAAACACCTTGGGTTTTAAATGAAAGCAAGGGCATTACATATTGCATGGATTCCGAATTGGATTAGCATGGCCAAGGATATAACTTTAAACTTCTTAAGGATAGGCATTTAAAATGACCGAATATAAATTTATTAAATCATGAAAAAATTATTTTTTAAACAAAAACTATTGCTTTTTGGAACAGTCTTTCTTATAATCAGTTGTGCTTCCGATGATACCGATTCTATGGAAGAAATGGATGTTGTGTCTCCTGCGGTAATTGTAACGGCAGATTTGACGAATATAACATTCGATTCGGCGGTAAGTGGAGGAAATATTACTTCTGACGGAGGAGGAAACATAGAGACAAGAGGAGTTTGTTGGAGTACCAATACGAATCCAACAATTGATGATAGTCTTACCGAAAATGGAATAGGGACAGGTGATTTTACGAGCGCCATAACTGGATTACAGGAAAATACAACCTATTTTTTAAGGGCTTATGCCACGAACGGCTCGGGTACAGCTTATGGAAATGAGTTAAGCTTTACTACTTTGGAGAGGCCCGTATCTGTTTTTGAAGGAGACTTAATTTTATTAACACAACAAGAGGTAGATGATTTTGGTGCTCAAGGATATACTGAGGTTACAGGAAGTTTAACCATAGGGGAAGGGACAGCATCTTTGGAAATAACAAATTTGGGTGCGCTAGTTAATCTTACCACTGTTGGTTCTTTTTTGAAAATTGTAGGGAATGATGCTCTAACAGATATCTCAGGTTTGCAGAATCTGTTGGCTATTGGAGGAGATCTTCAAATACTGTTTAATGATGCTTTGACTACTATCGATGGCCTAAATGGGTTAATTACTATTCCAGGCAATCTTTCCATTGGTGGAAACTGTGCTTTAGAAAATATCGATGGATTGGAGAACCTTTTACAAGTGGAAGGATCTTTAGTAGTATTTAGTAATGACGAATTAGTTAATATAAATGGTCTAAATAACCTTTCATCAGTAGGAACTAACTTAAATATTCACACTAATAGTAGTTTGCTCATTATTGGTAGTTTAAATTCTTTAACTGCCATTGAAGGAAATTTTGAAATAATCAACAATTTTGCGCTAATTGATATCAACGGGATAGGCAACCTAACCTCTATTGGAGGCGACCTAACTATTTTTCAGAATAATTTGATTACAATTAACGGTTTTAATTCATTATCCTCGATAAGGGGGGGCTGTGATATAAGATCAAATGAAAATTTAATAGAGATAAATGGATTCGCAGCTTTAGAAACTATCGAGGGTTTTCTTGAGATTCAAGGGAATGGTTTTACAGATGTTGATTTTTTAAGGGCCTTGACTTCTGTTGGCGGTGATTTAAAGATATTTATAAATCCAGTTTTGACCAATTTAGATGGATTTGATTCTTTATCAACCATAGGAGGGGATATAACCATAAGGTTTAATGATGCACTGGTAAACTTATGTGGCCTGCAATCTTCAATAAACAACGGTTTTTCAGGTAATTATGAGGTTTCGGATAATCTGTTTAATCCTTCTCAACAGGACGTAATCGATGGAAACTGTAGTAATGAATAATAAATATGTCTTTGTGCTTCGTAAATCCTTTGTTATAATATTATATTAAGATTGATATTTTTATTATTTACAACTTATAAATCAAAGAATGACCGAAGGTAATTTTGTAGATTATGTAAAGATGTATGTTGCTTCTGGAAACGGGGGCAAGGGATCGGTGCATTTACATCGGGAAAAGTACATTACCAAAGGAGGTCCGGATGGTGGTGATGGTGGTCGTGGAGGGCA
>JBCBZE010000362.1:0-3287 GCA_039815505.1 Bacteroidota bacterium
CTGGCATATTTTCCAGTTTCCTCCACCACTTTTCCTTGATCAATGGAATCCTGTACGTTTCTTACAATTAATTCCACACCCAGTTCTTCTACCAATTGATCGCGAAAAGTAATGGTTTCGGGAAAATTATGTCCCGTATCGATATGCATTAGTGGAAACGGAATTTTAGCTGGGTAAAAAGCTTTTTGTGCCAAGCGGACCAGGGTTATGGAGTCCTTTCCTCCCGAGAAAAGTAGCACAGGTCTCTCAAATTGAGAGACAACTTCCCTAAAAATATAAATAGCTTCACTTTCCAGGGCATTCGTCCTTAAGACCGCTGAATCCTGGGTTCTTATCAATGTTTTCAATTCGGGTGCCAATGTTTCCAACATAATTGTATGCTTTTAAATATGTAACCCACATTCCCGGTTTTCCAACACCTTGGTGGGATCAAAATATGTATGTTCGTTAGGTAAATTCCTTTCTTCTAAATAAATGTCCAACTGTGCATCGCTCCAATGGTAAAATGGACTTACCTTTAACACGCCATCCTTCCCCATGCTTATAATATCCAAGGTATCCCTTAATGCGGTCTGCCCTTTTCTAAGATTCGTAAACCACACATCTGGTCCATGTTCTGTCATAGCCCTTCTAAAAGGTTCCAATTTTACCTGTTCGGTAAATTCGGCATGCTTTGGATCATCGATACCGGGTATGCCCATAATTACATCCCGGTGTGAAGCGGTTTGTTTGGGAACGAACAGTTTGACATTGAGTTTTAACCTCGCAATCAACTCTTCAGCGTGTTTATAGGTATTGGGTGTATTATATCCCGTATCGCACCAGATGACCGGAACCTCATTTTCCACTTCGGTTACCGCATGTAGGATAGCCACCTCATAAGGTCTAAAATTAGTGGTCACGACCGGTATTTTTCCATACAGAAAGGCCCAAGAGATAATCTCATTTGGGGTAGCGCCCTTAAATTGGCTATTTAAATCCTTTATTTCTTTTTCCGACAGACCCATATTCGTTTCCGTTTATTATTACTTGCCCCAATGAATGGTATTCCAAATTCGTTCGTGAAAAAAATACAGCACCATTTTTGTAAAAAGTTCTATAAGGCCTATGGAAAAGGCCAAACTCAAAGTACCCGTAACAATCCAGGAAATTACAATAGTATCCAAAGTCCCTATAATTCTCCAGCTAATGGACTTAGCAATGCTCCGTTTAGGCCTTTCCGACTTTCTATCGGAATTGTATTGCCCTTTCGCCGCTGGTTTACCCAATATTAACTGATCTGCAATCATAAAAATACCTTTTACAAATTACCCTATAGATTTACTAGGAATTCAAAAATAAAATTAATTTTAAAACTAAGACGTTAAAAAAGGATTAATATTATGTTTACCCTATAGTTTTAATAGATTAATTAAAAAACATATTTTTTATTATGAATTTTACATGGATGTCCTACATCTTTTGAGAACCTCGAATTAAACGATTTGGGGCAAAACGTTCCGGCCTATTTTTTACTGCCAAGCACAGGCCGATTTAGGTACTTAAATGTTTAACCCCACTATAAACCCTTATTGATTTACTGGTGGTTTTAATCTTTAGAAAAGGGCTTCTTTGGCCCTTCTAGCTCAATAAATTTTTGAGGGATACCCGCCCACCTCGCTATATCGTATATCACATAGTTGCCATTAGCGCCATTGGTCATTACCACAAGACCGGATTTTTTATCCGGGGAGAACACGGCCAAAGTACGCTCCCCGTTATTTGCCCCGGTATGGCCCACTACCCAATCATCTGCATATTCATATATATACCAACCAAGGCCAAACCCCAATACATCCGGACACACCCCGGGCTTATCGGTAAATTCCGGGCATTTATCGTTTTGATTCAAGGATACCTTGTATTGTTCGTGACGTAACTTCTTGGGTATGGCCTCTTTAACCATAATACTGGCCACAAACTTGGCATAATCACTAGCCGTGGTATGTACGCCCCCCGCCCCTATTTCTTCGGCTCGTATTACTGGTTCTCTCCATGTACCATCAGGAAATTTTGGGGCGGCTACCCTACCTTCATACCAATCTTGTTGCTTCATAGCCGTATTTTTCATTCCTTCGGGTATAAACAACACCTCTTTTGCGATATCGTTAAAATCCCGTCCCAACTTGTGTTCAACGAATAACACCAAGTATTGTAACCCTTCTCCCGAGTAGCCCATTTCCATACCGGGAGATCTTTCAAACCTTAATTTATCATCGGTTAAATAACGCCAATTCTTGAACCCTGTTTGGTGGGTGAGCACATGACGGGGAGTCAATAATTTAGCCCTGGGATCATCGGCAATATCCGGATCTAACCAATACTTGTACATAGGTTCGTCCAATGAAACTTTTCCGTGTGAAACCAAGCGTAAAAATACCTCTGCGGTAAGTGGTTTGGCAATGGAAGCGGTTAAAAACAATGTTTGCTCATCCGCAATTTTATCTGCGCTTTGCATCCCATGCACAAAACTCCATACAACTTTCCCTTCTTGGATAACGGCCACCGAGACCGCCGGTACATCATATTTTTTTAGCAGATTGGGAATTTTTGATGCTATACTATCAAAATTTAGGGTGTCTTTGACCAAAACCCCGTACTTTTTAATTGAATTGGAAGTCTCTGATTTCTTTTTATCGCTACATGCAAATAGTAGTAGCGACAAACAGAACCACAACAAGACCCTTGGTAAAATTTTCATGGTATCCCTATGTTTCTTTAAAGAGCATATAACCTATGAATTGTTACACCAATATCTGCAATATGTTGATGGGGTTTTTAGTACGAAGCCAAATCCTGTTTCTTTTTTTGACCACTTATGAGATCAAATCTGCCAACGTATTATTGCGGTATACATCCAATGCACTATCCCTTATTTGTAGCATTAACTTATGAACGGCACATGAATTCTCATCCGGACAATCATCACATTTTTCATAGAAGTTGAGGCTAACACAGGGTACCATGGCAATTGGTCCCTCTAAAATACGCATTACCGTGGTCATAGGAATTTCGGAGGGGTCTTTTATCAAATAATACCCTCCGCCCTTTCCTTTTTTGGAACCCAATATTCCGGTTCTTCTTAAAGTCAACAATATACTTTCCAAAAACTTCTGCGAAATATTCTCCTGTTTAGCTATTTCAGCGATCTGTACGGGCTCCCTGTCCTTTTGATTGGCCAAAAAGGAAAGTGCCTTTAACCCATATTTTGTTTTTTTGGAGAGCATCTTACGAATATAGGCAAAACC
>JBCBZE010000011.1:0-29968 GCA_039815505.1 Bacteroidota bacterium
CCCCGTGTTTTCCGCTACGGATTGGGTATTTCCAAATACAGCTAATAATCAGGTGGATATTAGGATTCGAAACTTTATGTGGAACTGTGCCCCAAACGAATTTCTATTTTCCTACGAACCTAGGATAGAAGAATTTGACGGATCTGAAAAGCCTTTAACCATCATATTCAATGGAAGTGATCCCAATGGAGGAGGCGGTAATACTGGAGGGTCTAGTGTATGGAATACTTCGGGCACCGATGTATACTACAATGGGGGTAATGTAGGAATAGGTACCAACACCTTACCCAATGGTTATAAACTCGCCGTTGACGGAAAGATTATCGGGGAAGAAATAAAGGTGCAGTTGAGCGGCCAATGGCCAGATTATGTCTTTACGGACGATTATAAGCTTCTTTCCCTTGAAACCCTTGAGGAATTCATAGTGGATAATGGGCATTTGCCCAATATACCGTCAGCTGAAAATGTTGAACGCAACGGTCTTGAACTGGGCGAAATGAGCAGATTGTTGTTGGAAAAAATAGAAGAGCTTACCCTATATACAATAGCACTCAAAAAACAAGTGGAACAATTGGAAACCAATGAATAATAACGGTTTTAAACATAAAAAATAAGTAGTACTAAAAATAAAAATATAAAAGAAATGAAAAGACCTAACGTACTCCTCGTATGTATCTTATTTTGTTGGGGTATCACTGCCCAGGACAAGAGTTATTTTTCAGAACTGGTACCGCCCAGCCCCGATGTGGCACAATTGGGAACCTATGGGGAAACCCAAGTAGGGAAGTATACCGGTACCGCAAATATAAGTGTGCCCTTGCACACTATAAATTTCGATGGCCTACAGATACCGATACAGCTATCTTACCAAACGGGCGGTATCAAGGTCTCCCAGGAAGCTACCTGGGTAGGTCTGGGATGGAACTTGTCCGCAAATGCCGTAATCAGTAGACAGACCATAGGATATGATGATTTGACCAATGGTGGAGGTGCTATAGGCTATTTGTACAGCCCCAACTTTACCGTTCCCTTGTCCCCAACCGAGGAGGCCCAATTGCTTAACAATCGAGTCAGTAGCCCGTATGACACGCAACCGGACATCTTTACGGCAAGTATTTTTGGGGAATCCGTACAATTCATCCTTCCCAAGTACAGCGGAACCCCAATGATGGAGGCCGAGGTATTGGACAGTAGGATATTGAAGGTCTACTATCACGAAGCGGGAAATACGACCGACCCGTCCATGCAAAATACGTTTGAAGTAATCAATGGTCAGGGATTCCATTTTTATTTTGGGAACCCGGACGGTAACGATGACCTCCGCCGGGAGTATACCACTTCGTTCCGAAGTGATGGTTCACCTTCGACTACCGAACTAGGGGCATTGGCCAGTAGTGTGGCCGTTGTTGGCGGGCAACGCGAGTTTAGAAAGACCACGGCATGGCAAATCTATAAAATAAAGGCCCCGAGCGGCCGCGAGATCTATTTTGACTACGAACGCACCTATCATTTTGGTTATCCCGCCTATTCGGACAATTATGATTTTTTGACATGCAACGCCAACGGGACCACTTCCAACGGTCTTGAAATCGTAAGTTTTGATGGTGATACCCGAAAAAAGGTAGGTTGTCAGATTCCGGGCTTCGAAAGTGCCCAACTGAAGAAGATAAGCGGGGATTTTGGGGTTGTGGATTTTATCCTTGAAAACCGTATTGACCTTACCCACAGGAGGCAGACAGAACTACAATTGTCCAGCTTGATCGAGGACAGTACATCGGTCAAAAGGCTTGCCGGAATAACCGTCAGTAATGCTGCGAACCAACCGATAAAGACCATAGATTTCAACTATAGCTATTTTAATGGCGATCAGGATCAGGATGTTGCACCCTATAAACGGGAAAGGTACCTGCGCCTAAAGCTAGACGGGGTTACCATTGATGATCGGGAATACTCTTTTAATTACCATATGGAAAACGACCTTCCGCCCAAGGATAGCAGGGACGAGGATTTCTGGGGCTACTATAATGGTAAGCAAAATACCAACCGTATACCTTCCTATAACCGATTAGTGTATTGCAGTTCAACGGATAGCGATTATCTTTTCAATTTGGAAGGGGCTGACCGGTCTTCGGATTTTACGTATGGGAAAGCAGGCCTCTTATGGGAAATTACCTATCCCACACAGGGAAAGAGCGTTTTTAACTATGAGGGCAATCGTGCATTGGTGGACAGGCCTACTTTGAATCAAGGGGTTCCGGCTTCGGATGCCACGGATTTCAGTTATAACTATTCCTACCTGGCTGCTGCCGACCGGGGTATTAGGACGTCCATAAGTTCAGGGGACGAATTCACGGTAACAGAACAGGTCACTTCCGGTTTCAATTTTGAGTATACCGCCCAGTCCTATTGTAGTGCATTAAACTGTGACCAACCTAGCAACGGCAGTGTTTTTTTGGAACTGGAGAATCTGAATACGGACGAGTTTATTGTTCTCGAAACCTATGGACAAACAGGAAATGGTACCCCTTCCTACTATAATGATGGTAAGATACTTGCTCCGGGCAACTATAAGTTCTATGTACGACCGTATCAACAAACGTCTTGCGACCCTGACGCTCTTATCTGTCCACCGACGGTAGGTATCTCTGCCGGTCCCGTGGAAGCCTACTTTTATTCATCGGACGACCCTTTTCAAGGTCTTCCCTCCCGGGAGTTCGAGGTGGGTGGTGCTAGGATAACGTCCGTCACCAACTACGGCTCCAATGGGAGTTTTATAAACAAGAAGGTGTATGATTACCAACTATTTTTTGGGGCGAGCCAATCCACCGGTATTTTAATGAACGAACTGGTATATCATTCCAAATATGGGGTTTTTGATTATACCCCTGAAAATTTCAACCAGGTTTTTACCATGACCTCGGGTAGTCCACTGTCCGTTGAATTTTCGGCCAAGGGCAGCCACATCGGCTATAGTTTTGTGGAAGAGCGTTCCGTGGATGAAAACGGTGTTTCCAATGGTTTCATGGTCACTGGCTATGTAAATGAAAAGAACGAATTCCTTGTCCGTGAAGTGGGTAGCACTTTTGAGATCAACGAACAGTACCGGCAAAGATACGACAATGACGACTCTTCCTATACAGATGTCTACTATGGTAATTCCTATCTCTTGGACGTACCTCCTAGAACATCCAATTATAAGAATGGAAGCGTAGTCTTTGATAGTATTGCCCATAGTACCGGCAGTACCGTACGGTATGTTAAGAATACCTATCAAGACCAGAGAATAAGTACAAAGGATGTCCACTGGGCTTTCCTGGCCCCTGTCAATGTGGTGTTCGATACCATTTACCAGCAAACGGGCGATCTTTTTCTTCCCAGTACCGTGCTGACCAAGGAATATTTTGATGGGGAACTGTTGACCACCACCACTACGACCAGTTACGAGACCCAAAAATATCTCCCAAGAAGTTCAACCACCACGAGCTCAAAAAACAATACCACGACCAGACAGGAGACCTATTATCCCTTTGATACCTTCTTTGGGATACCCACGGATCCTTACATCAATGAGTTAATCCAACAGAACCGGATTACGGAACCTGTGGTGATACGAAACTATGAGAACAACGCACTACTTTCACAGACCAAGTTCAACTATGGCAACTTTTCCGGGGAGTATTGGCGTACGGAAGCCCTAGAGGCCAAAGGGAACGATGCATTGACCCAACGTATGGATTTTGTTTCCTATGACAATAAGGGCAATCTAACGGAATATAAAAAGACGGATGGTACCTCCGTAACCTATCTATGGGGATATAATGATATGTACCCCGTGGCAAAAGTGGAAAATGCCACGTATAGCCAGGTTACGGGCACGGGAATAAACATGGCACTGATAAACAATGTAAACACCACTGACTCCCTAATGCGATCGGAACTCGATAAGATACGTACACATAGCAGTATGGGGAACGCCATGGTGACCACCTATACCTATAAACAGGGCGTTGGTATATCCAGTATGACCGATTCCCGTGGCTATACCATGTATTATAGCTACGACGCATCCAACCGGCTTAAGGAGGTACGCGATACGGACGATTATCTGATTACCGACCACCATTATCATTACAAAGGACAGAACTAAAAACAACATACGTACTATGAAATTATCATCAAACAAAGCTTTGGGAAAGCTCTCCATCCTTCTTCTATTACTGACATTTTTTGTTGTGGCGGGTATTCCCGTGAGGGCCCAGCAAGATCCGCATCCCATCGTAGGGAGTTGGCGGCTCAATGAAACTGCTTCCTTGGACCAGATGGATGCCGATGTCAAACGCCATCTGGATACCAGTCCACAGTTAAAGGCCCAGGTCCTAGCCGCCTATATAGGACGGGTCATTACTTTTGGTGAAGATGGTTCCTATGTACAACAGATGGCCAATGGTAACGGTTTTAACGGGGTATGGCGCATTGACAATAATGTATTGATCATTATGCGCAATAATGTAGAGGTATGCAGACAGCGCATCACTAAACTCAATGATGGTCGTTTAGATATGGCCATGTCCCCCGCTAGCGGCGATACACGTCCCTTACTCCCACAACTCCGCTTTAATAAGAACTAAAAATTACACCAATGAACTTTATACAGAACACCAAACCAATAGTACGCTTATGGATGGTCCTACTTTGGCTACCCATGGGCACCTTATGGGCACA
Source organism: Bacteroidota bacterium (assembly GCA_039815505.1). GTDB lineage: Bacteria > Bacteroidota > Bacteroidia > Flavobacteriales > Flavobacteriaceae > CANLWN01. The sequence continues at coordinate 4,723 of JBCBZE010000011.1, forward strand.
GTATACTATTTCTGGCCCTGTAAATGTGTATAGCAACAATTCATATACCTATACCTTGTCGCCTACGTCCAATATAAGTTCCGTAACCTGGGACGTTTTTGCTGAGAATAGCGTTAATGCCTCCGTATCCTCCCAGAGTACCGGTTCGGCCACCGTATATTTTGGAAACTTGGGCACGGCGGGCGTAGTGACACTGATTACGGATAATGCCGGTAATTTTCATTTTGCCAATAAAGAGGTCACGATCACCACTCCCGTACCTCCTGCCAATCCCGCCAATCCCAATATTGGTGCCAGTATCAGTTGCCAGGCGGTAACGCTTAACCGTAACGGGTCTCCACCTAGCGGGGTCACTTGGTATTGGCAGGGCAAGAACGCCAGTGGCACCAGTACCGCGCAATCGGGTAGTACCTATACCGCAAATCAAGGTACCGGCACCTATTATATCAGGGCCCGGGACAATACTACCGGCCTATGGAGCAGCGGTTCCGGGGCAAGGGGCCTATCCATTCCGAATATTACGCCGGGAAGCATCAACGGCGCACATAGCATCTGTTATGGGGGTGACCCCGCTACTTTGGGAAGTACCGCTCCCGGTTCCGGAGGCGATGGATCCATAAGCTACTTTTGGCAGTACCTACATAGTACCGATGGCTGGCTTATTATACCGAATACCAATAGCGCTACCTATGATCCCCCGGGCGGACTCACCGAGAACCGCAGTTACCGAAGGGTCACCAATTCCTGTGGGGTAACCGAGCATACTTCGCCCGTGACCGTAACGATTACCGGTGCCGTGTTGAACCCCGGAAGCGTAGGGGGAGCCCAGACCGTATGTTATAACGGTGATCCAGATACCTTGGGGAACACCTCCTCCGCTTCGGGGGGCGACGGCAGCTATAACTATCAATGGCAGATTTCCACCAATGGTAGTAGCGGATGGTCCAACATCTCAGGGGCTACGGGGAACGCCTATAATCCTGGCGGGGGACTTACCGCCGATCGCTGGTATCGCAGACGCGCGATCTCCTGTGGGCAGACCAAGTATACGCCCGCTGTAAAAGTAACGGTAGAGCCCACCTTAACGGGAGGAAGTATTAATGGTACCCAAACCATATGCTATGGTGGTGATCCGGGCATACTGGGAAACAGTAGTTCCGCTTCTGGAGGTAACGGTAGTTATAGTTATCAATGGGAGTTTTCCGATGATGCCGGTAGTACGTGGACCGACTTTCCCAATGCGACAAGTGCAAGCTTGGACACCTTCGGAGGCCTTAATGCCGATCGATGGTATCAAAGGAGGGTGGTTTCCTGTAACGAGACCAAATATTCCAATATCGTCCAAGTGACCGTGAACCCTATGGTCGGTACGGCCGGCGGTGGCAATCAGAGCCGTTGTGGTACGGGTACGGTGACCCTTATCGCTTCCCTGGGGACCAATGCCGACGAGATCCGCTGGTATACTGCCCTTACCGGAGGTTCTCCCATACAGACCGGGACCAGTTTCACCACCCCCGTTATTTTTGGTACTACCACGTATTATGCGGAAAGCTATAATACGGTAACCAATTGTGTTGCGGCCACTAGAAAGGCCATTCAGGCCCAAATAAGTGCATCGAGCACCTGGTACCTGGATGCGGACAATGATGGTTTTGCCGTATCCACCACCACTGGTTGCGGTTCCCCGGGGACAGGCTATACCACCACCGTTTTGCCCTTGGGCGACTGTAATGACGACAACAACGAAATTAATCCGGATACCATCTGGTATGCGGACAGTGACGGTGACGGCTTGGGGGATCCCAATGCTGCTACTGCGCCAAGGTGTTCCCCACCAACGGATACGGACTATGTGACCAACGCTACCGATCAATGTCCGGACATTAATTCGCCGGACAATTCCTGTTCCGTGACCTTAAGCACCGATCCCCACCAGCACAACTATGTCTATACCATGACCTATCAGGATTCCATAACAAATCCCTTGACCCGTTTTGCCGCTACGGACGCGGTGATACAGGATATCGCTTTTTTCGATGGCCTGGGCAGGCCTTTCCAACAGGTGGGGATCGACCAATCGCCCCATGAAAGTGGAAACTTTGGCGATATCGTTACCTATATGGAATACGATGGTTACGGCAGACGGCAAAAAGAATACCTGCCCTATGTGGCCGGTACCGATGCCATGGGGAATTTCCGCACCAATGCCGAAAACAAGACCGTGGACTATTACAATACCGCCAAGTACGGAAGTACCTTGAACGCCTATTCCGAAAAGCAATTTGAGGCCTCCCCCCTGAACAGGGTGGAAAAACAAGCAGCGCCCGGAACTGCATGGGCCATGGGCAATGGACATGAAATAGCATTCGATTACCTGACGAATACGGATGCCGACGGGGTAAAGGAATTCGAGGTAAGCCTTAGCGAGGCCAACGATACCTATACACCCAGCTTGATCGTACGTACCAACAATGGCGGACGCTATGATGAGGGAGAATTGTATAAAAACATCACCTATGATGAAAACCATAGCGCTGCTAGCTCGGCAACCGATAAATTACATACCACCGAAGAGTTCACCGACAAACAGGGCCGGGTGGTTTTAAAAAGAACCTATGCCCTCGTCAACGGTACCCAAGAACCCCACGACACCTATTATGTCTATGATGATTTTGGGAATCTCTCTTATGTGCTGCCACCAAAAATGGAGGCAAGTACGGCGGCGCTAAGCGTACTTCAGGGCCTAATGCCAGATTTGGGATACCGGTATGTATATGATGATCGTAACCGTTTGGTGGAAAAACAGATACCGGGTAAGGGCGAGGAGTATATCGTATACGACAAACTGGACCAGCCCATTATGACCCAGGATGCCAATTTGGCGGCCAATACACCCAAAGAATGGCTTTTTACCAAATACGACGCCTTTGGGCGGGTGGCCTATACGGGCAAGGCTACGGACAATAGGGAACGGGAAGATATCCAGGCAGAAGTAAACGGCCTTACCACCAACCTTTGGGTAGACCATGGGGGGACGCATAACCATGGGGGACTTGATGTATACTATAACGATGGTGCCTACCCTACTAGCAGTACAACTACCCAGTTAACGGAGGTGCTTACGGTGAACTATTATGACGATTATAATTTTGATCGTAGCGGGGCGGCCACCAAGGCCAGTTCCTTTGGTCTTAGCAGTACTACCAGCACCCAAGGCCTACCCACAGGTAGCAAGGTGAAGGTCCTGGAGGTTTCCCCCGCCCAATGGATCACCACGGTAAATTATTATGATAATAAAGGAAGGACCATATCTACCTATAGCCAAAACGATTACCTCGGCACCTTGGATATCGTGGAGTCCAAACTGGACTTTGTGGGCCGTACGCTAAAAAGTCGTACTCGGCATACCAAAAATGGGACTACGATCACCACTTTAGATCGTTTCACCTATGATCGTGTAGGCCGTTTGTTGGCCCAGACCCAATGTATCGGGGATGGTACCATGGGGTATGAATGCCCAAGCGGTTCCGTGGGAAGTGCTACGGCCGATCTAAGCCTTACAGGTAACGTTAGCACGGACCAAGTGGCCACGAACAGCATTACCCTGACCCCTACGGCGACCCTTTTACCCACTATGACCCTAAGCATTGATCCCAATGCAGGTGACGGTAATGTTTCTGAAGAACTCATTGTCTATAACCGCTATGACGAACTAGGACGTTTGGACCATAAAAAAGTGGGCGGTACGCCCGGTAGCTCGTTTAACAATACGGCGGGCCTACAAACCGTGGACTATACCTATAACGTCCGGGATTGGTTGACGGGTATCAATGATGTTGGTACTACCAATAAATTGTTTAATTTTAGTATCGTATATAATGAAGGAGGCAGCCCCTTGTACAACGGGAATATAAGCCGGACACAATGGCGCACAGCCAATACTGATGATAGTTCTTTGAAATCCTATGATTACACCTATGATGCCCTCAACCGGATCACTGGGGCTACGGATAATACGGGCAAGTTCAATATATCGAACATAGCCTATGATAAAAATGGCAATATAGGGACCCTAAGACGAGAAGGCTGGACGAGTGCCAACCCCAACCTATCCAATAATAGCGGTTTTGGGACCATGGATAATTTAGTTTATGATTATGACAGTGGTAATAAATTGACCAATGTAACGGATACCAATGCCAGCGACACCTATGGCTTTAAGGATGTTAACGGTAGCGGTACGGAATACCAATATGACGATAACGGCAACATGACCTCCGATACCAACAAAGGGATTACGAATATTACCTACAATCATCTGAATTTACCCACACAGGTAACCCTGAATTCCGGGAATATTCAATATATTTACGATGCCACAGGGATAAAACAAAGAAAGATAGTGAGTACAGGTACCACTGCGGATTATGCGGGCAATCATCTATATGAAAACGGTTCTTTGACATTCTTTAACCATCCTGAGGGCTATATAGAACCCAACGGCTCCAATTGGGACTATATCTACCAATACAAGGACCATTTGGGGAACATACGTTTAAGTTATGCGGACGATAATGCCGATGGTAGCATTGCAACTTCCGAAATACGGGAAGAGAACAACTACTATCCTTTTGGGCTAAAACACAAAGGGTACAACAACCTACAAAACGGAAGGGACCATAAGTATGGCTTTGGCGGTAAGCAAGAACAAGAAGGAAACGGTCTGGAATGGTTGGACTTCGGCGCAAGGAACTATGATGCGGCCTTGGGAAGATGGATGAATTTGGATCCTTTGGCGGAGCAGATGCGTAGCCACAGTCCGTACAATTATGTGTTTGATAACCCTATTTATTTCCAAGACCCGGATGGCATGATGCCGTATGGATTTTCTCAAAATAATCAAGAAGAGGTTTTAGATAACAGTGAATGGGGCAGAAGAACAAGAGCAAAAAGTCAAGAGCAATTTGGAATATCTTATGTTGAAAGAATTGCGAAGACGGGCACAATGAATAGTGGTAGTGGGAATAATTGCTGTCCTACACAGTATAGAGGAACCGGTGTAGCAATAGGGGACAACGTTGTTAATACTCTTGATGAAGTTGTGGTAACTGGAAAAGGGAATAGTAATACATCTAGTAATAATGCTTTCGGAAATGTACTACTAGTTGGGTCAATTTTGAGCAGGAGCACTAGAACAGTCTTAGAAACATTCCCTACAACTTTTCCAGAGCAAAAGTTCAACGACTTCTCTGAATTAGATGAAATAGCGAAAAGAATAAAAGGCGTAGAAAAAATAAATAAATATAAGGGACTTAGCACCGCTTTTACAAGAGGTATTGCAGGACTAAGTATAGCAAATGATTTTGCCCTTTGGGGATTGGGCCAGCAAACTGGAGCTAGAACAGCATATCATCTTACAGGTACTGGTATTGCCTTGGGGGTTGGATACGTTGTTAGTGCTCCCGCTTCTTTAGCTGTTACAGCAGCATTTATTGCTGGAGAGAAGTATTATGACTCGGTTCAAGCATCGAGGGCATTTAATGAAAGTAATCGTAGAAGTATAGAAATGAGTGGGGGCAATCCTGATGAAAATGTTATTTCGGTAAGAGCAGCAGAAAATTTTCTTTCTGGTGGAGAGTTTCAATAATAAATATATGAGTTTTATTAGATATCAAATAGATTTTCAAAAAAAGAGAAAGTACTTTTATAATTTTTTGTTGATGGGTTCTATTGTCGATATCTTGATAATAGCTTCCGTTGCTTATTTTTATAAATTGTCTTTCTCACTTTCCCTGAAAGTATTCTTAGGGGTTGTTTTGCTAACTTTTATTATTTATATACTACCACTCTTGTTGTTGTATAAAAACTACCTTAAGTATACTGGTGATAGTAAACTAAAAATCAGTGATGATTATCAGAACCCTTCTTTTGAGTTTGATTTCAAATGGAATACTTTTTTTTTTAAAATTGAAGATATAAGCAATATAGAGGTGCATATGTCTTACACTATGTTTGAGAAAAGAATGAGGTGGTTTTTTTGGGATGAATTGTTTTATTATGTGGTTTTTCTCAAAAATGGAAACAGTTTTATAATATCCTGTTTGATATGTGATGATTTGTTGAAGTATTTTCCAAACGTAAAAGTTCAACGGAAAAAAAGATTATTTCCAATAATTCTGACCCCCGCTAGCGCTCGTTTGTAACGAGTGTCGTACTGAGTGGGTCAAAAGAGTAAAGACAAAAAGCACGGTCTAGACCGTGCTTTTTGTTTATGAACAGCATACGATACTGCTTAGCTTATGTTTTTTTCCACTGTGCGAAGTTTAAAACTTCGCATCGCTTTTTAATTTACGTGTTTTATCCTATCTTATAGGCTGTGATGCAGGGTCAAGGCTATAAGATTAAGGACCAGTCCAAAGATCATTATGTTACATTCACAGTAGTGGATTGGATAGATGTTTTTACAAGACAACGCTATAAAGAGATCGTTGTAGATAGCTTTGACTATTGCCAAAAGCATAAGGACATGGTACTATATGGGTATGTTATAATGAGCAACCATATACATTGCATTGTACAAAGTTAAAAAGGAGGTCTTTCAGGTGTGATCAGGGATTTTAAGAAACATACTGCCAAGAAAATTTTGGAATCGATCAAAAACGAACCGGAGAGCAGACGGGAATGGATGTTGGAACAATTCTCTAGGGCGGCCAGGAAACATGGCAGAAATAAGACCTATCAATTTTGGAAATACGGAAACCCCGCTCTGCGAAGCGTGTCTCTACGCAGCCCAGCTGTGCGAAGTTTGCAACTTCGTACCGTTTATGAGTAAGTAGGCATTGGGTGTATTGTATATAGCTTAAGGTAGTTTTTTTATAACAGTTTGTACTACTGCGAAGTTGCAAACTTCGCGGAGCATACGAATCTACGTAACAATAGAAGAAACCCCGCTCTGCGAAGCGTGTCTCTTCGCAGTCCGCCATGAAAGCGTTAAGGTGCGAAGTTTAAAACTTCGCATCGCTTTTTAATTTACGTGTTTTACCCCCGCTCTGCGAAGTTCGTAACTTCGTACCGCTTATGAGTAAGTATGCATTGGGTGTATTGTATATAGCTTAAGGTAGTTTTTTTATAATAGTTTGTACTACTGCGAAGTTGCAAACTTCGCTTAGCGTAGGTTGTTCTTGTTTTCTACAAAAGGAGCTGGTGGATGTGTTCTGATTGAAGGAACAACAGAAGTGTTTAGCAATAATTTTGAATTTGGAAAAGTAAATGCTATCGGTTTAGGTTCAGCAGTTTTTTCAAGTAATCTGGGGACTGAATTTATTGGAAATGCGTTTTCACTAACTTTGAATAACAATTTTCAAACAAATTCCTTTGATGAAACTATGGTGAACTTTGCTGTTGGGAGGGCCAATAGCAATAGCCATAGTGGATTAGGGAAATTCTCTGATTCATTTGGAGGAAAAGGTTCAATAAATGTTCTAACATATACCTTTAATTTGGCAGGACAAACAGGCACGAAATTCTTAGGAAATACCTTAATCAATGAATAATAGATTTTTTAAAAAGGATAATGAAGGAAAAATAATCCTTGGACTATTATTTTTGATAGCTTTTGGAATATTGGGACGGCAATATTTTAGAGAAAAAAATATTTTTGAGAATCAAGCTAAAACCGAGGGAACGATAACGAAATTCAAAAAATCTGGAAAAGATGGAAGTGGTGTAACATATAAATATAAAGTGAATAATATATGGTACTATGGGTCAGTCGGAGTACACCCTTTTAAGTGTGAGAATGGAAAGAAAGGATGTGTTGGCAAAAAGTTTACGGTCTATTATTCCACAGAAAACCCAAAATATAGTAGAATAAATTTAGGTATATACGAAAAACATAAAGCCACCGTGGAATTCTTTGAATAGGTTGAGTAATGCCTGTTAGGTAATGCTGCCTGCTCTGCGAAGAGTGTCTCTTCGCAGTTTACAATGAAAGCAATAGTGCGAAGTTTGTAACTTCGTATCCGTTGGCAAAGGATTATGCATACAACTGTACATATAACTTTGCGGAGAATAAGGTAATTGAAGGATTAGAAATTTAAAGATTGGAAACCAGCTCTGCAAAGCGTGTCTCTTCGCAGCCCCGCTGTGCGAAGTTTGTAACTACGTACCGTTCATGAGTAAGCGGTCACAGTAAGAAATAATCGGAATAAGTAGTCATGGCATTCATCGCGGCCTTTTTAGGATAGTTTTAGGTTTTCGAGATACTGCGAAGTTGCAAACTTCGCAGAGCAATCTTTTTCCAGCTCCACATTAGTTGCACAGCCCCTGCTCTACGAAGCGTGTCTCTTCACCTGCTCTTCGAAGAGTGTCTCTTCGTAGTCCCCCCGCTGGCGCTCGTCTGTGACTGGTGCCGTACCGCTAAAGTAACGGAACCACGGCTAAAAACTGCGGTTTTTGTATTTTTAGTTTTCGATGCTGAGAAAATATAAATTCCAAAATTTTATCGTTTCTTAAAAAGTAGTTTTTTTAATGTAAATATATCTTATTTGTAAGCAATATACAGCTATGGACCCAAGACCAAAATAGAATACCGTTTATCTAAATTTCTTACTTTTTACAACAGTTTTTAACGGCAAATGTTCTATTTACAAGAAGCCAAAAACAATCTAACGATGCACAAAAAAACCTTACTTATCGTACTGTCCTTCCTATGGATCTTTACCATGAACGCCCAAGGCAAAAAATTTAGTGCGGCGCTTACCTACGCCTTTCCGTTGAACGAAGAAAACTTTAAGGATATTTATGACGGTACCGCCATAAGTGGGGATTTCGCCTATGAAGTGATTTCCGCAGGGCCCTTAAAATTTGACTTGGCCGCCTCCGTTACATTTTTGGAAGGAGATCCATTCATATTAGGTACCGTTAGTCCCTTTGATAAGGTGAGGTCCACGCTAATACAGCCGCGAATACAGACCAGATTGGATGCCGGAAGTCTAAACCGGTTTCACCCCGTCTTGGGTGTGGGGTATACCGCGCAATTTGTTTCCTATGACATAAGGTTGGGATTTGATGATCTAGGTGCTGATACCTCTGAAAGTTATGGGGGAATCAATGTTAACTTTGGCCTACAGTACGACTTTGCCAAAATCCTCTTTGTAACGATACAGTATGATTATACCCGCTTGTTCAACGATCAGAATACCATGGACTTTTCTAGGGACCTTCAACATCTAGGCCTTTTAAAGACAGGTATCGGGCTTCGTTTGTAGATTCCTACCGCTCCTTGTCCCATTAAAAACCGCTATGCCCAATAGGAAATACCTGTTCGTATTGCTGTTTGGACGGATCGTGAATGCCCTAGCCTCCTGCTCTGCGAAGCGTGTCTCCCCAGCTCTGCGAAGTGTGTCTCTTCGCAATCCGCCATAAAAGCCTTATGTTGCGAAGTTTAAAACTTCGCACAGCAGTGCACATCTATACTTCCCACAATTTGATAAAAACCACGTAACATTTCCATTTCCCAGGACATTAATATAGAAGGCGTTTCCTTTTTTTGGAAAATATAAACATATATCAACCGAAATAACCAATAAGAAAATGAAAAAACAGTATTACACCGCTTTATGTATACTATTTGGGCTATGTACAGGTCTATCCCAAAATACATTTCCCACAAGCGGTAATGTGGGGGTAGGAACTACCAGCCCTACCACTAATTTAGAGATAAATGGTAACCTAAAATATGATATTGACGATTCAGGGGAACGGAGTATAAAAGTAGAGGGCCCCGTACGGACCAATCATCGGGGCAATGGGTCGCAACCGGCAACAGGCATGGTCTATCGTGTACTTTCCAACCCACCCAATGGAGGTCCCATTTTTCAAATACAAAGTAGCGGTTATGCCGTACGTTTTTTTGCCGAACATAACGGATATACGGGAGCCAAGGACAACTCAGCTTGGTTTGGAGGCGGAAAAGATAACTATTTTAAGAACAATGTGGGTATTGGCACTTTGGACACCGGTGCATGGAAACTGGCCGTAAATGGAAAAATCCGGGCCAAGGAAATTAATGTGGATACAGGTTGGTCCGATTATGTTTTTGAAAAAGACTATAAGCTGCTTTCTTTGGAGGAGGTAGAAGCGCATATACAAGAGGTAGGGCATTTACCCAACATACCTTCCGCCGAAGAGGTAGCGGCGAACGGTATACTATTAGGGGAGATGAATGCTAAATTACTCGAAAAAATAGAAGAGCTTACCTTGTACATCATACAACAGCAAAAGGTGCAAAAAGAATTGCAACAACGCATTAAGGGATTGGAAAATAAAGAAAGAAATTAGTTAGTTAGGTTTGTTTTTGTGTTGGTAATGAAAGCTTGCCCAAAAAAGTTCTTCGGTCATTCCGAGCGGAGTCGATAAATAAATGGCTAAAAATCCTTTAGCGTTTCGATTCCGAAGCGGTACAATGCAGATAAACTTTTTAGGCAAGCTTTTTTACATAAAAATACCCGCTAAAAACATAGTGTGCATAAACCATGGGTAACAAACAAAAAATGAACAGGAAGGGAATAATGGCTATTGTTTTGAGTGTCTCCATACTGCTCGTCTCCTGCGGCACCTATAAGGCCCAAAAACAAGAATCCTTGTTGAACATGCCACAATTGGGCAGTATCGTAAAGGCGAGGGGCGGACTTTTGTATAAGGCTTCGGAGCAGATCGGTATGCCCAAACTGACGGAACCTCTGAAACTGCACGTGCAGGAGCTACCGTTCAACGACCAAAGCTATGGGGCGTATTCGGATTACATCCTAAGTTCGGGCAAGGTGAACAGCATTGCCTATACCGATTCCCTGCGGTACCGTCCCAAATACCTACGCTTGCAGTTACGGGATCGCATAGCGCTAAAGGAACTGTTGAACTCCGACCTTAATTCGGGGATACGGTCCTATCTGGAGAAAGAGGCGGACCATGCGCTAGTGGTGTCCCTGGACGTTACCCTTTCCGATAATGGTATCGATGAGCTATCCGGTACGGAACATGTATTTCTGCAACCCGATGCTTACGGTATCTTACATCTGTTGTTGGTGAACGGGCCCCATAAAAAACAAATGGCTTTTTCGGAAGTGCAGGTGTTCGACTACCGAACCGTTTCCTTCTGTTGGGGGGAGGACAGATACCACAACAAACAGGTCGAAAACCTGGTTTCCGATACCAAAAAATGCCCAAAAGGGACCCATAGGAACGCTGCTAAGGTAAGTGCGGACAAATCGTATCTAAAATTCTAATATGCAACTACGAAAAATATATCTATTTATACTTGGAGTGCTGGGGCTTATGGCCTGTGAGGATATCCTGGAGGTACCCGATATTTCCAATGGGACCGTTGAACTTTTGGCCCCTTTGGAGGGTACCGTGATCGAGCAAAACACGGTAAGCTTTAGCTGGAACGCCGTAGACGAGGCAACGGACTATGTGGTACAGGTGGCCACCCCAAGTTTTGCCAACGCCTCGCAACTGGTGCTGGACAGTATTATGGTGGTGGACAGTACGTTTACGGGAACCCGTATATCCCAAACCTTGTTGAACGATAGCTACGAATGGCGGGTAAAGGCGCGCAACAGTGATTTTGAGACCCCTTTTTCCTTTGCCGCGTTTACCCTTAACGGGGATGCGGACATAGATTTGGTAGCCCCTAATACGCCCGTTTTGGTAGCCCCGTTGGACGGCAGCTCCCAAGACGATACGTCCGTGGATTTCTCCTGGACCCGTGAGGATGTATCGGGCACTGCGGAACGGGACAGCATTTATATCTATACGGACGAAGCGCTGTTGAACTTGGATATGAAAGGGTTGGGGGCCAATAAAACCTTTAGTGCCACTTTGGAAGTGGACACCTATTATTGGACGGTCCGCGCCTTTGACGATGCGGGCAATGCCAGTAATACGTCCCAAGTGTTCCAGTTTACGATCAATTAGGGAAAACCGTGAAAAAGAACAAAAAAACATACCTGTTATTGGTGGCGGTGGTACTCATCTGGGGGCTTATCGGTTTTAAGGTGGTCGCCGCCATCGATGGGCCATCCCCTGATGCAACGGTGACAACGACACCGGTAAGGTTTACACCGGCACCCTTGAAAGAGCGGGATACCTTCCGTATCGTCGCGGATTACCGGGACCCTTTTTTGGGTACCATGCCCACGGTAAAGAAAACAAGGTCCGTAAAACGCGCTCGAAGCGTTGAGCCGCAATTGCCCCGGAAGAACATAGGCTATTCCGGTCTCATCACCGGCACGGGGTCGGGAAAGAAGATTTTTTTCCTCACCGTGGACGGACAACAACTGATGCTCTCCAAGAACGAATCCTTTGAGGGGTTAAAATTGATAAACGGGGACAAAGACAAGGTGGTAGTGCGCTACAACGGTAAGCGAATAAGCATTCCCGTACAGGAACAATGAAACGGAACACGAACATAAAGGCAGGGGCGTTACAATTTGTCCTGTTCATAGGGGCCATCATTGCGGTGCTCCTGTTGACCTTTGTGTTGATCACCTATACCCATACACTTTTCCATAAGAAAACGGATCTTACCGTATCGGTCATCAAACAAACGGACCAAGGGTTGGTCCGGTCTTTGGAGAAAGGGGCGACGACCACAGTCCTGTCTCCTTTGAAAGAAGAGGGAACAGCTATTTCCGTAACGGTGTCAAAGGCGTATTGGGGTGTTTTTGAAAAAAGGATGTCTGTTGGCACGTATAAAAAAACAAGTTTTACCAAGATGGCCCTGATCGGCAAAAAGCGGGAAGAACAGATATCCGCGCTATACCTCAGTGACCAGAAACGCCCATTGGTCCTGGCGGGCAATGCCAAGATCACGGGGGATGCTTTGTTGCCCCAAAAAGGACTCCGTATGGGCAATATTGCGGGGAATTCCTATGGACATGCCACCTTGCTTTTTGGCAGGCAAGGCCAAAGTGGCGCTAACCTTCCCAAACTGGACGAGGAAGTGCTACAACAAATAAAAACATATACCCAAGGTAATTTGGGAACGGAAGGGGCGTTGGTTACCTTAAAACCCGGTGAAGCGATCAAGAACTCTTTTCTGCAACCTGCGCAATATATCCATGGGGACCATATTGTCCTGGAAGGGATGGAGCTTACGGGAAACATAATGATCCTTGCCTCCCAAAAAATAACCGTACCGCCCAGCGCCCGTTTACGGGATGTACTGCTGATTGCCCCCGAGATAGAGATCAAGGACGGAACACAGGGATACTTTCAAGCTTTGGCGAACGAACGTATTACCTTAGGGAGCAATTGCAAACTGGCCTATCCCAGTGCCTTGGTGGTGCACAAAACCTTTAGGGCAGGGACGGATCCGGACCCAAGGCCCCATATCCTTATCGGCCCCCGTTCCGAAATCCGGGGCGCCATCGTCTATCTAGAAGAGAACGGGGAGCAAGGGCATTCGCCACAAATAAAAATTGAGGAAAATACAGTGGTCATGGGAGAAGTGTATTGTACCCAAAACCTGGAACACAAGGGAACGGCGTTCGGTACTATAACCACCCGTGCCTTTATAGCCCTGGAAAACGGTAGTATCTACCAGAACCATCTGTACAACGGCACCATAAACAGTACCATATTGCCCACCGCCTATGGTGGATTATTGGTTAATGACGGGCCATCAAAAAAGGTAATGAAATGGTTGTATTAAAAAAAATAAAGGCATCCACCCTTATGGAGACCCTGGTGGCCACGGTGCTCATCGTTATTGTTTTCATGGTAGCGAGCATGGTATTGAACTCCCTGTTTTCCAACGGCCAGATCCATAAACATACCTATTTGGTACAGGAGCGCTTCCATGAACTGGAATATCGATACAAACACAATGCCCTTCTGCTGCCCTATGTGGAGGATCTTGAGGATTGGGAGATCAGGGTCGGCAAGGCATATACGAACGAAAGAACCGATATTGTTTTGGAAGCCGTTCATCAAAAGACAAAAAAAGTAGTTACCCATACCTTTACGGATGAACATTGAACCCAAAAAAATAAAGGCCTTTACGCTCAGCGAGATGATCGTGGTATTATTGATCACGACCATTGTGGTGGGTATGGCCTTCGCCGTTCTAAATCTGGTGCAAAAACAGATGGACGGTATAAGCGGTACATATGATCGGGGTTCCGAGCTGAACCGGTTGCGCCGGTCGCTTTGGATCGATTTTAATCGGTTCAATTCGGCGGTCCACGATACCAGGGGAGGGCAGATTTTTTTCACGAACGAATTGGAGACCGTTACCTATAGGTTCCAAGAAGTAGGAATCATAAAAGAACGGGATACGTTTCATCTGGGTCCCACGACCTATACGACCTACTTTGAAAATGTACCAAAAAGCATAGGGGAAATAGATGCCTTGCATTTACGGACGGGCAAGGCATATGGGGAACAACAGTTGTTCGTATACAAAAACAGTCCGGCCTGGACCTATATGAACCAATAGCAGATCATGGGATTTAAACTGGAACAGACCATAAAAGAACAACGGGATACCAAAGAAGATCGTTTGGAGACCCTCCTTAAAAAGGAGGTAACCTTATTTGGAAAAGCTTTTGGGAACAAAAAGAAGGAGGATTTTTATACGGAGCTCAGTATCCTGTTAAAGGCGGGAATCCAGTTAAAGGATGCATTGGCCCTTATCCAGGAGAACCAGAAAAAAGAACACATGCGTTCCTTTTATGGCGGAATGGTACATGCTTTGGTCTCCGGAAAAAGCTTTTCGGAACTTTTAAGGGAAAAAAAGGAGTTCTCGGAATATGAATATTTTGCAGTGGAAATAGGAGAGGCGTCCGGCACCTTGGCACGTGTGGTAGCGGAGTTGGGCACGTTCTATGCAGGCAAGAACAAACAGCGTAGGGAACTGATGAACGCGCTTACCTATCCCATCATTATTTTGATAACGGCCATCCTTGTTGTGGTATTTATGCTGCGGATGGTAGTGCCCATGTTCGAGGATATTTTCAACCAAAACAAGGTACAATTGCCCCCCATCACCCGAATGATCATTACGGCCTCCAATTTTATAAGGGATTATGGGTGGACGGTCCTTTTACTCTTTGGATCGATCATCGTGTTGCGAAAGATCTTGTCCAAAAAGATATGGTATCAACGGAACAAGGATCATATGTTGTTGAAGCTGCCTTACGTCGGTAACTTTATCAAGACCGTCTATCTGGCCCAGTTTACCCAGGCCATTTCTTTGTTGACCGCTTCAAAGGTACCTATGTTGAACAGTATCCAAATGGTACGAAAAATGATACGGTTCCATCCGTTGCAGGAGGCGCTGGAAAGTGTGGAGCAAAAAGTATTGAAAGGATATAGTATGAACGAGAGCTTAAAAGGGAACAAAATCTTTGACAACAAGATGGTGTCCCTGGTCAAAGTGGCGGAAGAGACCAACCAAACGGAGTTTATCTTTGAGCGGTTAAATCAACAATACAATATTGAGGTTCAGCAGCGGTCCAAATTGCTGTCCACTTTGTTGGAACCCTTGATCATTGTACTTGTAGGTGTTTTCGTAGGTATCATTCTAGTATCCATGTACCTCCCCATGTTCAAATTGAGCAGTGTGTTGGGGTGATGGGGTACATTGTAAAAATAGCCGAGTAGGTGACATCTTACGGACACTTTTAAAATCAATTTTATTTTAATAGATAAACTTTTGTCTAAACAAATCTTTAAATTCGTCATTTCGTACGAAACCAAACCAAAATAATACAGTATGCCACGGTCATCAAATCTTAAATACCTTCTGCCTATTTTTCTATGTTTCTTTTTAACAAAGATAAGTTCACAAGAAGTTCCAAGGGCAGAAAACCAATTGAAAATAGGGGATTCACTTTTCCTGGAAGAGAATTTTAAGCAAGCAATTTTGTCTTTTGAAAACGCCTTATCTATATTTAAGAAGGAAAATAATTGGGAGGATATATCAAAATGTCACAACAAATTAGCGAAAAGCTATTTTGAATTAAGGGAACTGGACAAAGGAAAAGAACAGGCGGATTTATCACTGCTTATCTTAAAGAGCAAGTTGAAGAAAACTTCGGTGGAAGAGGCCATTGCCAACCAACATTTAGGGTATTATTTTCAAAGGAAGTCCGAACTTTCCCTATCCCTGGAGTATTTTTTAAAAGCTGTGGAAGTTTACAAAAAAACAGTACCGGCATACCATAAAGACTTGGTTCAAAGCCACTTGAAGGTAGCCTATATGATGGGGTGGACGGGTAAATACGGCAAGGCTTTAAAACATTTGGACACCGTTAAGACACTATGCGAAAAAAACAAGGGAGAGAATCTTAGGAATTATGCACAATATTATAGCGATGTAAGAAAAATACAAACCATATTGGGGGATAAAGAAGCCGCAGAATCCTCTCTTTTAAAAGAAAAGTCTTTATTAGCGCAGTTTCCGGAAAGGGATATGATATTGGAGGCGAAAAATTTGATAGGTTTTTCCAATCATTATGCAAGCTTGGCAGAACATCAAAAGTCCGTGGATTATAGCTTAAAAGCGCTAACCATATATAAAAAAGAGGTAGGGGAGAACAGTAGTTGGATAATTCTTTTATATACTAACATATCACAAAACTCCTCTCAAATAGGAGAACATTCCAATGCCCATAGGTATGCAAAAAGGGCATTGGAAATATCATTAAAATTATTTGGCAAGGATCATGTAATAACAGGAAAGGCCTACACATCATTGGGATTGGCATATTCGTATTCCCAAGATTATGAAAAAGCATTGGACTATTTTTTTCTACAAATTGAGAATCAAAAGAAAAATTTTGGGGAGCAACACAAGGATTTGGCATTTAGATATGGCAATATAGGACAAATGTATACTTTGTTGAACGAGCATGAAAAAGCTATAGTGTTCTTTGAAAAGGCCACAACGTTGGGAGAGATTGTTTTTGGGAAAGAACACCCCAATATGGCAAGTATTTATCGGAATTTAGGAGATGCATATCTAGCCATAGACATGAACGATAAGGCATTGTCCTGTCTAAAAACCTCCTTGTCTCTAGACAAGAAGGCGTTCGGTATTAAAAATTGGAATATAGGTCTGGATCATATTAGTTTGGGCCGCTATTACATGGAGCGGAAAGATTATAAAAGTTCTTTGTTACAATTTGATAAGATTTTGGAAATGTATCACGAGGAATATTCAGATGCTTTAGAGGAGGGTAATGATCACTTTCAAGTTACATTTAATGTTCTCTCATTAATTCAAGAAGCTATCGTTGGAAAAGGAGATGTTTATCGACTTCAATATTTAGAGAATAATAGGATTAAAGATTTATATGCTTCTAAAGAGGCTTATGAAATGGCGAATAGTATATCCAAAAAAACACGGCAAGGAATTAATAAGCATAGTGATAAGATAGAGTTTGCAAAATCGAGTAAAAAATTTATGGAAGGAGCCCTCGCCACTCATTTTTTATTATATAAAAATGAAAGTTCCATACAGAATTTTGAAAAAGTATTCTTTTACTCGGAACGTAGTAAGGCAAACATTCTTATGGAAATTTTAGCGCATAATGAAACTAAAGAGCTAGGTGATTATACCGATATTGTCCGAAAGGAAAATAAGTTAAAGGCGGATAAATCGTTGTATCTATCCAAGATTGAAAATGAAAGGGAAAAAAATAACGATAGTAGCACACAATTGCTAAACACGTACAACACCAAATTGTTCAACACTATTGAGAAATATGATTCCCTATTGCTTGCTATTAAGGAAAATCACCCTAATTTTTTTAATATTAATAATGGCAATACGGCTATAACGGTTTCCAAGGTCCAAGACAAATTACCGGAACGAACCTCTTTATTGGAATATTTTATTGGCGATAGTATTTCTTATATCTCGTTAATTTCCAAGGACGGTTTCACGGTCAAGGAGTTAAGAACGACTGGTCTGGTAGACAAGATCGAAACGTTTAATAAGTCAATAGACGAAAGAAATATTCCTAAGTTTAAAGAAGTTAGTTATGAACTTTATACCACTGTGCTGGCCCCCATTAAGGATAAAGTTATGGGCGATGCATTAATTATAGTTCCTGATGGTCCAATTTGGGAACTCAACTTTGACCTTCTTCTGGATTCACAAGCGTCCTCTAATGACCCCAAAAAGCTTCCCTATTTGTTAAAAGAGTATGCTATAAGTTATGCCAATTCTGCCACAACCCTTTTTGATTATGATAGGCCTAAGGCGATGAAAGTGAATGAGTGTTTAGCCTTTTCCTTTTCCGATTCCTCCGCCGTAGCGACCAATGGTAAAATAAGCTTATCCACATTTAGGGACATAAAGCAGGACTTACCCGGAACAAGAAAAGAGATTAAGGAGATTTCCAAGATCATTGATGGTGAATATTATTATGGAAAGGATGCCGTTGAGGCCAATTTTAAGGCCAAAGCAGAAAATTATGCAATTCTACATTTGGCACTCCATGGAGAGGTAAATCATAAAACTCCTGAAAACTCAAGACTTTATTTCACTAAGGATAAGGATTCAATTGAAGATAATTATTTATATACCCACGAACTTTTCACCCTTAAGCTACCGGCTGAACTTGCTATCTTGAGTGCCTGTAATACAGGTGTAGGTAAACTGACTTCTGGTGAAGGGGTAATGAGTTTAGGAAATGCGTTCCAATATGCAGGTACAAAAAGTCTTTTGTTAAGTCGTTGGGAGGTTTCCGATGAAATTGCTCCTGAATTAATGAAACTTTTTTATCAAAATTTAAAAGACGGGTTAAATAAATCAAAAGCCTTACAACAAGCCAAATTAACATACTTGGATAATGCTGATGGATCAAGGGCAAATCCTTTTTATTGGGGTAGTTTTTATCTTGTTGGAGACATCTCCTCAATTGAAATTGGCACAAACAATATGATATTTTATTTAATATCCTTAGTGTTAGTTCTTCTCATTCTATTCATTTTGTTCAAGAAAAAGAAAATTCTTGGTTAAGACAAAAATCAATGACTTTGGTAATTCATAACTCTAAATAAATGGTACTGAATTATTTTAACACAGATCTTTTACGTTACTTATTTTCTCATAGTTTATTACTTCGGCTTTGAATTTTGATGATGTTTTCCAAAACTTATAGGTAAACATATTCATGGGTAGTTTTTATAGCCTTGGGAATATGAAATAAAAAAGGCGGCAAGTTTAACTTGCCGCCTTTATAATTACCTATAATTTTTACCTAACCTATCGCTTAAGCAGTTTTACCTGGGAAACTACTTTCCCGGTCTTATCTGTTAATCGAAGTACATAGGTGCCTTGAGGTAAGGTACTCATATCTACACTTCCACTGCCCAAATCATCGATGGCCATATCAAAAGATGGCATCACGACTTGGCCAAGCAAGTTCACAAGGGTTCCTTTCAATACCTGGGATTCATTCTCGGTTCCTTCCAAGGAGAAGTGTGCCAAGGTCTGTACAGGATTTGGATATACCCTACTTTCGGTTTCCCCTTCGCCAAAAACGGCGGCGGCAGTGGTACCAGAATCTACAACTTCAAAGGAAATCGTGGAAGGCAGTCCTTCTTGGCCGCTTCCATTGCTACCTAAAAATGCAGTAGCGGTAACGGTGTTTATACCGAGCGGGAAGGCCAACGAATTAAAATTACCTCTTCTATCACCGCCAAGGGCATAGGGTGCAACATTCTCCGTCTGGAACCCTGTTGTTCCATTAAAGTCGAATACTACACTACCAACTTCCTCACTTGGAACAGCCGATATATTAAAACTATTGGCATCAAAATTGGCCAAATCAATAACATCTCCGTCCGCTATAGGGCCAATTTCGGTATCCGTATCGGCATCGATCAACATGAAATTGGATATTTCCACGACCGAAGTGTCCACAACCTCAAAATTAACGGTCAACGCAATTCCTGCATCACCGGTACCTCTAGGCCCGGAAAATGGGGTTGCCGTTATGGTATTTGGTCCCATAGGTAAGGCAAGTGATCTAAAATTACCATTGTTATCACCGTTCAGGGCATAAGGTGCCACATTCTCGGTTTGGAATCCTTCATCACCATTGAAGTCAAAAACAACGCTCCCTACTTCAATATCACCAATATTGGCTACCACACTGAACTTGTTGGCATCAAAGTTGGCCAAATCAATAACATCACCTTCACCTAAAGGTCCTATTTCCACGTCTGCAACAGCATCGACCAAGGTGAAATTCACTACGGTTGGTACATCCAATACCGTCAACTCGATCAAGGAAGTGCTACCGCTTTTATCCGGTGCATTGCTAGAAACCGTCAAATCATCCAAATAGGTGCCAGGTTCTAGTTCCGTAGCGTCCAACGTCACCGTTAGGGTTCTGGAACCACCAGCGGGTACAACACCCGACATTGGGCTGACATTGGTAATCAAATTGGAGAATCCAATTTCTGGCTGTACAAATCGTAAGGCCAGACCATCCCTTATATAGGGTGTGTTAAAGGCTACTTGTGCCCCATCACTTCCATCGGCATTTTCTATACCCACAGTACCCTCATCCGTAAATGAAGCTCCATCGACATCATCGTAGAATATTTCAATATTACCATCGGCCAATAAGATAACCTTAAAGGTTACCGTTTCATCGGCTGCACCAAAGAAAATAGGTGCATTGGTCCATTGAATTACTATAGCGTCCGCAAAAGCGGCAATATGGACAGAACCACCGTTCTGAGGTTCTAGATCGGACCAGAATCCGGCAACTACGTTGTTTACACCATCATCAACGGGGATTTGCTCGTTAAAGAAGGTAAACGGTGTAGTAGGCGCTTGGAAGGAAACAAATCCATTAGCGCTAATGAATACACTTTCATACGTAATGCCATAGAATTCTATAGGGAACGGAATCCCTACTTCTACCGTACCATCTGCTCCAACCGCCTCGGAAAGATCCAATCCGCTACCGGTAATATCAAATGGGAAATATACGGGTCCACCTTCTTCATCACTGTCGATCCACGTATATCCAAAGGATATATCGGTACCCACACTAAATTCCACTGGGTGACCTTGACGTAGGTCCTTAACCCCTTTTACAGGCGTAGCAACACCAAAGTCGATCAACTCCGTATTGTTCAACTGTAAATCAGGACTCACCATTGCAGCGGCGACCGCGAAATCAGGGAAGGAGAAAGTCAAGGGCGAATTTCCATCGTTACGCAATACAATTTCCGTATCTACCGTAGTTCCTGTATTTGTAGTTTCAAAAACTTCCTGGGGATCTAGGAACGCCATTGGGGGATCAACCCCGATACCATTTAAGACAACATCTATACTGGACGCATTATCGGCATCACTGGTAATGGTCAATATACCATTGATGCTACCCACGGAGGAAGGTGTAAAAGTAACGGTAATTTCCGCTTCTTCACCTGCATCTATGGTCGTAGCACTTACACCGGGACTAAAGTCGTCATTGTCCGACGTTATGCTGCTAACGTTCAATTGCGCCAAACCTGTATTGGTAATGGTAAAGGTACGTTCCCTACTATTGCCAACGAACACATCGTTAAAGGTCAATAGTTCCTCGGAAACCTCGATACCGGATATTTGACCGGATACTTCAAAGGTAGTGGCTACTGGAACCGTTGGTGTAACGGGATCGTTACTGTTTACCAAAATATCGGTATTGAACGTTCCATTGGCCAATTCCGATCCGTCAAAGCTTACGGACACTTCTACGGTTTCACCGGGAGCAACGCTACCTGAGGAAGGTTCTAAAGTAATATAGGGCTCATCAGAGCTTCCACTTAGCGCCCTTACGAAGAACACAAAACCAGACGGGTTATAGGTGGTACCACCATCCCCACTGAAAAAGTAGGTATCCGGTCTTTGGGTGGCATTGTCATCCGTACCCTGAGGGAACGATATCCCTAAGGGGTATTTATGTACTACCCAAAAAGATTCCCCAGCTGAGAACTCAAAAGCTTCTCCCAACTCTTCGACCACTACAACACCCTCTTCACTTGCTTGTTCGAATGTTTTCGATAGCAATAACTCTCCGTCATTTGGTGTAGCACCTCCTCGAACAATTTCAAGGATATAAACCGGGCTGGCCAGTGTTTCTGTACGATATCCGTTTCTGACAGCTGTTAGCGTAAAGTCCGCTTCCACGTCAAAATTCACGGCACTGGAATAAGGATCGGTATCCACTCCGGCGAAATTATCCGGGAAACTAATTCCGGTATCATAAAAAATAGAATCGTTGAAGGTGGCATTTTCCAATAAAATCTCAGAATTAATGACTTTCAAACGCTTCAATGACTTACCGGCCAATTTTTCTGTTGCCGTGGACGTAGTACCCACTCCATATTTGGACATATCCAATGCTATAACGGATTGGTCACCCCCTGATGAAGGTGGTGTAAAGACCGTTGCACCCAAGGAAGTAGTATATTCCAATGGACTATCCCCTGAATTGGTGATCGTAAAGGAATCGGTCGCCACTGGAGGGTCATCGGTTTGTACATTTACCGCAGCGCTTAGAGCGTCCGGTGCTACCGTAATGGTAGGTGGAGCGATTACCGTTAAGGTAACCGGTATATCTATAGATGGATTGTCGGTATCATTGCTTGTTACCGTAATGGTCGCATTATAGACACCTGGATCTAAAGATCTTGTATCAAATTTCACTTCGGCAACCGTTGAAGATCCAAAAGGAACTTCTCCGGAAATGGGAGAAACGGTCAAGAAAAACGCGTTTTCATCTCCATCGGTAACCTCTAGATTGTCCATATCAAAGGCAGAACCTGCAGTAATATTGTCCGACAATAGAACAATTTGTTCCATCACACCTGCAAATCCAGTCCCGGAATGTACCAATTCATTATCGATAAATACGGAAAGGGCAAAGTCATCCCTGTCGACTACTACGCGCAATTCAAAATATCCTTCTGGTGTAGTAGTTTCGATAGGTACAAATGCGCTGACAGAACCATCAAGAACATCGATGCTTCCATCTGCGTTAAAACGCACTCTTGTGACCACGGATCCCGCGGCTGGGGATTGAGGAATGAATTCAAAACTGGAGCCATTGTTCACAACGTTCAATTGCGCCGTTGCTACCATAAATGGTTCATCACCGGGCGTAATCAATGGTGAAAACGCCAAAGCTAACGCTCCGGAGCCATCAGAGGTTCCCCTTACATGTTGGGTACCTTCGAATGCATTGGCATCCGACACCGAAAAAAAGTTCGCGGGTTGGGACGACCAACCATTTTGACCATTAAACTCACCAAGGACAAAGTCTTCAAAGTCCGTAGCCAGCAGGCTGGTTACCATTGCATTGAAACTTATACCTCCCGCGGTTATCATGGAGGAAAGACTTTTAGATGCCGAAGTTGGAAAACTTTTGGAGGTAAATCCGTTCGTACGGATAGACTCGTTGGAAAGAGCCACACGGTCCGCAAAAGTAGCTTGTGGCATGTCGTTACCATCGCTTACGGAAATACTGAAACTGAGGTCGTCATTACCGGTATTGGCAATGGTAAGATCCCTGGTAACCACCAATAGTTGTTCCAAGGTCTCATCGAACGACTCTGGTGAGACTTCTATGATAGGAGCTTCCGTACCATCAAGCACCCTTACGGTGATCGGAACGGATACGGTGCGTTCTTCGCCTTCCACGGAAAATACGATTTCCTCTTCATAGATACCCGCTGGGACACCTACCGTATTTAAGGTAACCTCCACAGTTCCGGAGGCCAATGATTCCAAGGTAATGGATTCGGGGTCGATCATTCCGATGACCACCGCATCCGCACTAGCAGTTGCCGTAACAACAACCGATTCTTCGGTAAGATTGGTAACCGAAAGTTCTACGGCCAACGTTTCCTCTATGTTCATTTCCTCCGAAATCGAGGTTGGATTTACGGCAATCGGTGCGGCCGTGGCCAAAACCCATCCCATATCCCTAAAATAACCCCGGGTAATGGGGCCAATATCAAAATTGGATTCTGCCGCACCTACCTGAGGGCTCATCAGAGAATTGATGTCGCCTGCAGGAAAAGTAGCTTCGTCCCAATGTGCGATACTGGAACCTCCTTGAAAGGGGTTCGGAGCAAAAAGTTCAGGTAGCGTACCACCCAAGGCCGCGACAGCAAATGCACCATTGGCAAATACATCACCACTGGTATAGAAATCACCCAATTCTACAGATGGATTGGGAAGGTCCAATGGGGAAACACCTGCGCTGTTCTGATGAAACGTATCAAAAATAACGGGTATTCCTCCGGCAAAACCTACGGAACCTACCCCGTTGGCATCTACATTACCTCCATCGAAAAAACCTAGACCGTGACCCATTTCATGTAGGGCGACCGTGACAAAATCAAATTGTCCGGGAGGAGGGTTCCCATCGGTACCAAAGTACCATGGAATACCGTTACCTATATTTACCACCAAATCAAAAGGTTCGGTGGGGTCCAAAGGTTCCCCGGCCAGTGCATTGGCAAGGGCGGTTGGGTAAAAAATGCCCGGTACGGGCGCATTTTCAAAGTCACTAAAAATTTGTGTGGGACCAGCTGAAGCCAGGACTCCCGGTCCCAGATCGGCAAAATCCGCCGAAACAACGATAGGTACCGAGGATACGATTTCCTGTGCCCATATGTCCGCTGCAAATTGGAACGCGGCCTGAACTTCGGCATTTCCCTGAGCCCCTGGACCAAAAACGATCGATATATCGGCCGTTACATTGGATTTCCCTGATGTCAAGGATTTTTTGGACGCAAGCTGCGACATACCCATTCTCATGTTCTCGTTCTTGAATTTCGCAGGACAGACAATAATGGGTCCGGGTAATTTCTCCATTTTCTGGGACTGCGCAGTATGCAGGCCTCCAAAAATGAATAATACGATTAACGTGAATAAGTGGTAATGGTTACGCAATCGATTGCGCAGGCCATAACCACTCATCGAGTAATTTTGTTTCATAAGTGAGATGATTTAAGTTAATTTTTTCGGAAAATACTGTTTAAATATGATATTAACAAACTTTTATGTTTTACCGTAATCGTCTGTATTGTGCAGTTCGTCGATGGTCTGCCGTATTTAAATAGATAGAAAAGGAATAAAAAAACACTCGAATATAAAAACCCTAGATATTCTAAGGTTTTTATGTAAAAAAAATAGCACGCCCTTCTAATTTTTAGGTCAAAA